>JANMIH010000082.1:0-1526 GCA_031375685.1 Polaromonas sp.
CCCACGTCGCGGATGATGTTGGTCAGCTGAAATGCCAGGCCCAGCTTGTGCGCGTAGGCGGTGGTCTCAGCTTGCGTCTGGCCAAAAATACTGGCGGCTACTTCGCCCACAATGCCGGCCACCAGATGGCAGTAGCGCCGAAGGCCGGCAAAGTCCAGGTAGCGGGTTTGCGTCAAGTCCATCTGGCAGCCTTCAATCACGGCCATCAAATGCCGCGCTTCAATCTTGTAAGCGGCGGTCAATGGCATCATCGCCTTCATCACCGGGTGGCTGGGCTGACCGGCAAATGATTGGGTGACTTCAGTTTGCCACCAGGCCAGCTTGGTATGGGCCACGCCGGGGTCTTGCACCTCGTCAACCACGTCGTCAACTTCGCGGCAAAAAGCATAAAACGCCGTGATGGCGGCGCGGCGCTCTTTGGGTAGAAACAAAAAGGCGTAGTAAAAGCTGCTGCCGGACGAAACGGCTTTGTTTTGTACGTATTGCTCGGGTGTCATGACTAATTATCGCCCCCACGGTTGCGCACTTCGTGTCGCGTCCTGCCCCCCGAGGGGGCCGCTGCGCCTACGGACTGGCAAAGCCAGATCCGTGGCCCCTGCTTGTGAATACCTCACCCTTTTCACATCCACACCGCACGCCACAGCATCACCGCGCCATCCCAGGCATTGAGTTTTGGCCGCTGGCGCAGGGTTGCAAAGCCAAGCTGTTCAATTTTTTCCGCAATCCGCAAGCCGCCCTGCACCACCAGGCGCAGTTCCCAGCCTGCCCGGCCGGGGACTTTTTTTACCAGCGGTGCACCGCGCTGCATCATGCTTTGTGCCCAAGCCACGTTGGCCGCTACCAAGGCCGTCGTGGATGGGTTGACATCCAGGCTCAGCAATTGCGCTTCATCAACGCTGTGTGTTGCCCAACTGTCCTGCGGTAAGTAAATGCGGCCGCGTGGAATATCCACACCCAGGTCTTGCCAAAAGTTGACCAATTGCAGGGCGCTGCAAATACAGTCACTTTGCGCCAGGCAGTCAGCATCAGTGACTTTGTACAAATGCAGCAGCAAGCGGCCCACCGGGTTGGCTGAGCGACGGCAGTAGTCGAGCAGTTCTGTCTGGTTGCCGTACCTGGTCTTCACCACATCCTGCTCAAATGCGCTGAGCAAGTCTGTCAGCAAGTCACTGGGCAATTCAAAGGCTTTGATAACGGGTTGCAGGCGGTTAAAAACTGACAGCCAGCGGTCAGAAACCGGCTTGCCTTGTGTACACGCCGCCAAATCAGCGCGGTAATCGGCCAGGTCAGCCAGGCGCTGGGCAGGCAGCGCATCGCCTTCGTCGGCCAAATCATCAGCGGTACGGGCAAACCAGTAAATCGCCATGATGGCCGGGCGCAGGGCTGGCGGGCACAAAAATGACGCGACAGGGAAGTTCTCGTAATGGTCAACGCCGTGTGCGGGAAGTGAGCCTTGGGTCATGCGGGAGATTGTCGCTTGACAAATTTAAGGCTTTATTTTAAATTACTAACCAGTCAGTCAGTAA
>JANMIH010000098.1:0-5648 GCA_031375685.1 Polaromonas sp.
ACTGCCCACGATTGGCCGGCGTCTTCAGTCGTGCTGCTCATGACCCGACCGCCTTGTGTCGCTCGCATGAAAGTCTGGGCTCTTTGTTCATCGCTCACCAGAACCACCGGCTGCAAACTGGTGTGGCTTCCCGGAACACGCACCTTGTCGAGCACATGACCATGAGGGTCAATCCGCAAGACTTCAGCAAACTTGGTGATGAATTCATGATAGACAGGCAGGCTGATTTGGCCGTTTGCCATCGCCACCGGTGCAGCTTTGACCAGCGTGCTGATGTTTAAAAACGGGGACGTGACCAGCCGCTTGGGCGCACTCCAGGTCAAACCATCATCTGTTGAGCGCGACCATGTGATGGCACTGCCTGCCCAGCCGCCCAGCGACACGTTGACCATCCACACATGAAGTGAGTCATCCGGCGCACGGGCAATCACCGGATTACCTATTTTTTTTACATACCGCCACAGCCCGCGCTGCAGACCGCCTCTGCCAAACAAGCTCGTCTCTGATCCCCACTGCTCAGAGGTTTTGTCAAACACAGCGGTTTGAATGGTCACATCGCCAGCGCCTTCGCGCGAACCTGAAAACCACACTGCCCGCAAATTGCCGTCCCGCAATTCGACAATCGACGGCGCATGGACGGCTTTTCCAGGAACGCCGGAGACAAACTGCGCTTGAAAAACGGGTGCAGCTTCAGCCACTGGCGGTTGCGTGGCAGCCAACCCCACTACAGCCGGGACTGCAAAAGCGGCTGGTGGCGGGTGGTTGAAAACCTTGTATGCCGCCGCCGCAAAGGCGATGAACAGCAAGCTGGCAAAAAGAAGGTTGCGCTGGAGCGCGTTCATGGCAAGTCTTATGAAGGTTTCAATGCTTCAATAATTGAGAAGCACTGCACCCCAGGTGAACCCACCGCCCACGCCTTCCAGCATCAGCGTGTCACCTTTTTTGATCTTGCCACTGCGCACTGACACATCGAGTGCCAGCGGAATGGATGCTGCTGAAGTGTTGCCATGCTGATCGACGGTCACGATCAGTTTTTCGAGCGGCAGCTTCAGCTTTTTGGCGGTGCTTTGCATGATGCGGATATTGGCCTGGTGCGGAATCAGCCAGTCAATGTCGGTGTCCAGCAGTTCGGCCTTGGCAAGCGTTGCACGGGCAGCGCTTTCAAGCACACCGACAGCCAGTTTAAAAACCGCTTGGCCATCCATTTTGAGCAGCGCATCACCCACAACCTGGCCGCCAGACACATTGCCAGGCACGCACAAAATGCCCACATGTTTGCCGTCAGCATGCAAATCACTGGCCAAAATTCCGGGCGTGCCTGACGCCTCCAGAACCACCGCACCCGCGCCATCGCCAAACAGCACGCAGGTGGTGCGGTCTGAAAAGTCCAGAATACGCGAGAAAACTTCTGCGCCAACGACCAGCGCATTGGTGGCTGTTCCGGTTTTAATCATGGCATCGGCGACCGTCAGCGCATACACAAAACCGCTGCAAACCGCCTGAATGTCAAACGCCGGGCAACCGGCCACACCCAACTTGTTTTGCAAAATGCAGGCTGCCGATGGGAACACCATGTCGGGCGTTGAGGTGGCCACAATGATCAGGTCGATATCGCTGGCCTGCAAGCCAGCAGCTTGCAAGGCGTTTTTTGCCGCTTCAACGGCCAAATCGCTGCAAGACACGTCCGGTGCTGCAAAATGTCGCGCAACAATGCCAGTACGCGCCACGATCCATTCGTCAGACGTCTCAACACCTGTTTGAGCCAGCCGTTTGGCCAAATCAGCGTTGGTCAACCGTTGGGGAGGCAAATAACTGCCGGTGCCGGTGATGCGTGAAAAACTTGGGTAGGTTGCCATCAAAAAAGCAGATAAATGAAGTTATCGCTTAATGTAACGCCACGGGACTGGCGACAGTTTCTTTGGAATTGAGCGGGTCTGCGTCAAAAGCCTGCGCAGCCAGTATCGGCGCGGCGTGCGCAATGCGCTCCCGTACACGCTCCAGCAGGTTATTGCGTGCTGCATCGTATGCCCTGTTGAGCGCCCGCTCAAAAGCAAAAGCATCTGCCGACCCGTGACTTTTAAAGACCAATCCCTGCAAACCCAACAATGCAGCACCGTTGTAACGCCTGTGATCCATACGCTTTTTAAACGCTGTTAACACCGGATAAGCAACGATGGCCGCAAATTTTGTAAAGATATTGCGCGAAAACTCAACCTTCATGAAGGTGCCAATCATGCTTGCCAGGCCTTCAGTGGTTTTAAGAGCCACATTGCCCACGAAACCATCGCACACCACAATATCGGTTGTACCCTTGAAGATATCGTTGCCCTCGACATTGCCGTAGAAATTCAAATCGCCTGAATTAGCAGCAGATCGCAACAGATCGCCTGCTTTTTTAATCACTTCGCTACCTTTAATCACTTCTTCACCAATATTCAGCAGCCCAACGCTGGGCGATGGATTGTCTGAAATGGCCGTTACCAGTGCAGACCCCATGACAGCGAATTGCAGCAAGTGGTCTTCCGTGCAGTCTACATTTGCACCCAGGTCGAGCACGGTGGTTGCACCACCCTTCGCATTGGGAAGTTGGGTGGCGATGGCAGGCCGGTCAATGCCGTCCATGGTTTTGAGCACATAGCGGGCAATCGCCATCAGCGCGCCCGTGTTACCCGCCGATACCGCCGCCTGAGCGCTGCCGTCTTTGACCTGGTTGATGGCAATTCGCATGGACGAATTTTTTTTGCGCCGCAGTGCAATTTCAATCGGGTCGTCCATGCTGACGACCTCTAAGGCCGGGATAACCTGGCAGCGGCTGCTGGACTGGAGTTGCGCGAAATCCGGGTGCTTTTGCAGCACCTCAAGTTGACCGACCAAAGCCAGAAAGGCATCTGGATGGTGTTCCAAAAAGGCCAAACTGGCCGGTATGGTGACCACAGGGCCAAAGTCTCCGCCCATGGCATCAACGGCTACCCTGATCATGAGGAGATCGACACAGTCGGGAATAAAGGATTAACCAAAAGAAAAGCCCGCAGTGTGAATGCGGGCTTGTTCATGAGGCGGTTGGTTACGCTTCAGATTTGGTTTTCAAAACCTTGCGGCCACGGTAAAAACTGGTTGGGCTGATGTGGTGACGCAAGTGGGTCTCGCCAGTGGTGGACTCCACCGCAATGCCTGGAACGTTCAGGGCATTGTGTGAGCGGTGCATACCGCGCTTGGAAGGTGATTTTTTGTTCTGTTGAACGGCCATGGTGTGCTCCTGAACGAACAGTGAAGGTCGTCACTGTGCGGGAAAAAGTTGGTAAATTGCGAGCTTGGTAGACACGCGAAGCCTCGTATTATAGCCCGGATATAGCGGCTTGGGAAATGTATGCCTTCGGCCGATATCGATGTAACAGTGACTACTTTTTCTTTAGCTGTGCCAGCGCCGCAAACGGGCTGGGTTTATCGCCCACATCGTCTGGCACGTCAATTTCCCCCACGCTGAATGTCGGCATCACGGGACAGACATCATGCATGGGCACCAGCGGCAAAGCCATCAGCAATTCGTCTTCGAGCACTTCCATCAGATCAAACTGCGGTGTCAAAACCAGTAAATCTTCATCAGATGCATCGTCCTCAGCCATGGCAATCTCCTCAGAAGCCACGAAGCGATACCACTGATCAACCTGCAGGTCAGTTTGGACAGCGCCCATGCAGCGCTGGCATGTCAAGGGCACGGCTGTATTGGCCGTCAGGTGAAGCCAAATGTCCATCTGGCCGGTGCTGCCGGCCCGCAATTCGGGAAAGGCCTGCCAATTGACGATTGAATTCGGCTGCAGATCAGTCGATTCGCGCGCAAGCCGCTCCATATTTTGTAGCGGCGTGACTTCATTCAAAGGCACACCCGCCTCGGCAAAGGCTTGCATGTTCAGTTTGGAGGCTAGTAGCGGTCGGGACATGCCTTCAGTGTAAGAGAATCAAGGCCATGAACTTTTCTGCCAAGCCTTTGAAACCCTCTCGCCAGCTCGTTTTGGGCTCTACCTCGCGCTCTCGCGCCGACCTGCTGGGGCGCCTGAACATTGCGTTTCAGGTTGCGGCCCCAGATGTCGATGAGACCCCCTTGCCGCAAGAAGCGCCACGCGCACTGGCCGAGCGCCTGGCGCTTGCCAAAGCCAGAGCCGTGGCGGCTCAATTCCCGCTGGCTTTCGTCATTGGCTCTGACCAGGTCGCTGACCTGAATGGCCATTGCCTGGGCAAGCCCGGAACGCACCACAACGCCGTGGCGCAATTGCGCCAGATGCGCGGCCAAACCGTGGTGTTTCAAACTGCTGTTGCCGTGGCCTGCCTGGACAGTGGCTTTGAACAACTCAGCGTGGCTACAGTGCGGGTAAAGTTTCGCAATCTGACAGATAGCGAGATTGAAAACTACCTGCAGATTGAAAAACCTTACGACTGCGCCGGCAGTGCCAAAAGCGAAGGACTGGGCATTGCGCTGCTGGACTCGATTGACAGCGATGATCCCACCGCGCTGATTGGCCTGCCTTTGATCAGAACCTGCCAAATGCTCAGAGCCGCAGGCATTGAACTGCTTGCAACGCGGACGGCATGATGAACAAAGGCAAACTCTATTTACTCCCCGCACCCTTGGACTTTGGCTGCGAGCAACTCGCCCCGATTCAAGACGTGATGCCGCTGCAAACCCTGCAAATTGCAGCTCGCCTGGGTCACTTCGTTTGTGAAAACGCAAAAAGCACCCGTGCCTATTTAAAGCGGGTTGGTGAGGTTGTTCCGTTGAGTCAGCCCGTACAAGCGCTGCAAATCACCGAACTGCCGCGCGAAGTTCATAAAAAAGGCGACCACACCGGCAACTTTGATGCGCGCCCCATGCTGGTTGCCGCCATTGAAGGACGGGATATGGGTTTGGTCAGCGAAGCAGGCATGCCTGCCATTGCCGATCCAGGCTCATCTGTCGTGCGTGCAGCACATGATTTAAGTATCGAAGTGATAGCGCTGACAGGCCCGATTTCGCTGATGCTGGCTCTTGCAAGCAGCGGCCTGAATGGCCAAAACTTCGCCTTCGTCGGCTATTTGCCACAGGACAGCGGGGAGCGCAGTGTGCGTATCAAGGCGCTGGAAAGCCTGGCTTTGAAAACAGGTCAAACACAGATTTTTATTGAAACACCTTATCGCAACACAGCGCTGTTGCAGGCGCTGCTGCAAACCTTACAAGGCAATACCCGGCTGGCCATCAGTTGCGGGCTGACGCTGCATACTGCCTGGAACAAAAGCGCGACGGTAGACAAATGGAAAAAAGACAAACCCGCACCGCCGCTGGGCTTGCCGACTGTTTTTTGTATCGGGCGCTGAAAGATTACCGAATCGCAGGCAGAGCCCGCACTGCTTTCATTGCCCCCTCGCCCACCGCCGCACCAAACTTTTTGGCCAGACGTTCGGCCACATTGTCGCGGCGGGTGTAGTCGATGATTTCGTCGGTTTTGACAATCTCGCGTGCGACAAATTCAAGACCGCCCAACTGGTCAGCCAGGCCCAGTTCAATGGCCTGCTGGCCTGTCCAGAACAAGCCGCTGAACATTTCCGGAGTTTCTTTCAGGCGCGGGCCGCGACCGGCCTTGACGACGCTGATGAACTGCTGGTGAATCTGGTTCAGC
>JANMIH010000187.1:0-3334 GCA_031375685.1 Polaromonas sp.
GCGGTCGCAACCGCGAACGGGGCACCTGTGAATGCCGCGACTGTTATCGCGCCTGCTGCTGCCAACGACGAGAATCTGGCCAACAACATGGGTACAGCCTCCGTTGTTGTGGGTCCCAGTGCCGATTTGTCGGCCACCAAAGCGGCCAGCACGCCGTCACTGGCGACAGGGCAAACCGCCACTTTCACATTGAGTTTTGCAAACTCGGGGCCAAGTGCAGTGACCAGCGCCACCCTGAATGACCTGTTGCCTGCAAGTATGGGCGCACTCACATTCGTCAGTGCCTCGGGTGTGACGGGTGCCACATTGACCAACCAGGTCACCACCGCCAGTGTTTTCAATGGGACGGCTACATTGCCCGTTGGCAGTACGCTCACTGTGGTTCTTCGTGCAGTGGCAGGCGCTACGGGCTCTGTGATCAACAGCGCGACGGTTGCCGTGCCTGCTGGTGTGACTGACGTCAACCCCGCCAACAATCTTGGAACGGTAACGGTCAATATCGGACCGCAGGCTGATTTGAGTCTCACCAAATCTTCAACGCCCACGGTTATTTTGTATGACCAAACCACCACTTTTACCCTGATTGCAAGCAATACGGGTCCCAATGCAGCCACCAATGCCACGGTTCGCGACATTTTGCCGGGTGGCTTGTTTGGCATGACTTTTCTCAGCGCAACGGGTTTTGGTGGCGGCACGCTGACGGCCTCTGTGACCTCATCATCCCAGTTTGACGCTACTTTGACTTTGCCCGCTAACTGCAGCGTGTCGATCAGCCTGCGCGCCAAGGCAGGGGCAACGGGTACCCAGCTCAACCAGGCGACCATTACCGCACCGATTGGAACGATCGACCCCGCTCTGAGCAACAACCTGGCTCAGGCAACGGTCACCATCCCTGTTAGCACCAGTCTTGGCATTACCAAAACCAATGTGGTGAGTTCACTGACTGCAGGCCAGACAACCAGCTACGCCATCACAGCCTTCAATGACGGGCCAGCAGCTGCTGACGGCACGATTGTCAAAGACATTTCCAGTGCTGGACTGGTGTCTACATCTGTCACCTGCAGCGCCAGCGGAGGTGCAATATGCCCAACCGCTCCGATTTCTATTGCTACCATGCAAGGTGCTGGCTTGAACCTGGCCACATTCCCAGGGAGTTCCAGCCTGATATTTACCGTTATTTGCGGCGTGACTGCGACTGGCCTACCCTAAATCCTCATGCTCATCTGTGTCTGTATAGTAAGGATCTGATTGACAAAACATCAGCCTGATCTTGTCCTCTCCCCAAATCAAACTCATCACGCCCGCCACGCCTGCCGACTTTCAGGCAACGCGCCAGATTTTTGAAGAATACGCACAGCAGCTCGGCGTGGACTTGTGCTTTCAAAACTTTGACGATGAGCTTGAGAGCCTACCGGGCGACTATGCAGAGCCACAGGGTGCGCTATTGCTGGCCATGGTAGATGGGCAATTGGCAGGCTGCTGCGCCCTGCGGCCGCTTGACTCCGTTGACTACCCCAACGCCTCGGAAATGAAGCGACTGTATGTGCGCAGCTCGTACCGCCGTCTTGGATTGGGTCGACAATTGGCTGAAGCCATTCTCGATGCCGCACGGGTCGCTGGCTACCACCATGTGCTTCTGGACACGCTCAGCGAAATGGAGTCAGCCAGAGCGCTTTATGAAGACCTGAACTTTCAAGAGATACCACCTTACTACCACAACCCGATAGCGGGCGCTCACTACCTTAAAGTTGATCTATAAATCAGGCTGTAGCCCGATTAATACGGGTGAAACCAGCTCTTGATTTAGTAGCAAAAACTTAAGCTTTTACCTGATGCAGCAACGTTGCTGCGTCGCTGACTTCAAACTTGCCCGGACCCTCAACATTCAGGCTAATGACTTTGCCGTCTTTGACCAGCATTGAGTAGCGGTTGCTGCGAATACCCATGCCGCGTGAGGTCAAGTCAAGGGTCAATCCGGTGGCTTGCGTAAATGCTGCACTGCCGTCAGCTAGCATGCGCACCTTGCCGTCAGTCTTTTGGTCTCGTGCCCAAGCACCCATGACGAAGGCGTCGTTCACGCTCACGCACCAGATCTCGTCCACACCTGCCGCTTTAAAGTCGGCCATGTGCTCAACATAACCAGGCACATGCTTGGCCGAGCAGGTCGGCGTGAAAGCGCCAGGCAAGGCAAACAAGGCGATGGTTTTGCCTGCCGTGGCTTTGGTCACATCAACTGCGTTGGGGCCTATGCTGCAACCATTGCCTTCAACTTCTGAAAACTCCATCAGCGTGGCTGCGGGAAGGGTGTCGCCTACTTTGATCATTAGATGCTCCTGTTCAATGGGTTAAAAATACATTAGAAACAAAAACGGCTCACATTGTGAGCCGTTCTGAAAAGACCTTGCAGTCAAAAGTTGTGTGTCAATAATTAAACGACAGCAGCTTTCTCAACCAAGCGGGTCACCACCCAGTTTTTGGTTTTGGAAATAGGACGGCTTTCGGTAATTTCAATCACATCGCCAGCCTTGTACTCACCCTTTTCGTCGTGGGCGTGGTATTTGCTCGACAGTGACACGATCTTGCCGTACAGCTCGTGCTTGACGCGGCGCTCAACCAGCACTGTGACGGTCTTGTCACGCTTGTCGCTCACCACTTTACCGATCAAGGTGCGCTTGAGGGACTTCTTAACTGCAGCAGTTACTTCAGTCATCATTTAGCTCCTTGCTTGGCGATGGTTTCGGTCAAAATGGTTTTGGCCCGGGCGATGGAGCGGCGCGTAGAACGCAGCACCGATGTGTTGTTAAGTTGCTGCGTGGCCTTTTGCATGCGCAATCCGAAGTGGGCTTTTTGCAGTGCTTTGACTTCGGTTTTCAAACCAGCAACGTCTTTTTGGCGGAGTTCAGTCGTTTTCATGTCTTTATTATCCTGATCACTGGCCAATCAAGCGAGCCACGAACGTGGTGCGCAACGGCAACTTAGCAGCAGCCAGCGTGAAAGCTTCACGAGCCAATGCTTCGGGTACGCCGACGATTTCAAAAACAATTTTTCCAGGCAGAATCTCAGCCACGTAATATTCTGGGTTGCCTTTACCGTTACCCATGCGAACCTCTGCAGGCTTTTGGGAAATCGGCTTGTCCGGGAAGACGCGGATCCAGATACGACCGCCACGTTTGACGTGACGCGAAATCGCACGGCGTGCGGCTTCGATTTGACGGGCCGTCAGACGGCCACGATCGGTGCATTTCAGACCAAAATCGCCGAAAGCGACCGAGCTGCCACGAGTGGCAACGCCGGTGTTACGGCCTTTTTGTTCCTTGCGGTATTTTCTACGTGC
>JANMIH010000188.1:0-1645 GCA_031375685.1 Polaromonas sp.
AAAGAGTGGCTCTGAGACAATAGAGCGCATGAGCGAAGTTATTTCCCCACCGACCCCCATTACCTCCCATCGTGCCCCACGCGTCGGCTTTGTCAGCCTGGGCTGCCCCAAGGCACTGACCGATTCAGAGTTGATCCTCACGCAATTAAGTGCTGAGGGCTACCAGACCTCCAAAACATTTGAAGGCGCTGACCTCGTCATCGTGAACACCTGAGGGTATATAGACGACGCGGTCAAGGAAAGCCTGTACACGATTGGCGAGGCACTGGCTGCCAACGGCCGGGTGATCGTCACAGGTTGCCTGGGCGCCAATGAATGTGAGGGCGGCGGCAACATGGTTAGGCAAATGCACCCCAGCGTGCTGGCTGTCACAGGCCCGCACGCCACGCAAGAGGTGATGGATGCGGTGCATTTGAACCTGCCCAAGCCGCATGACCCGTTTGTTGACTTGGTACCCAACAGTTTTGGGGTGGCAGGCATCAAGTTAACGCCGCGTCACTACGCCTATTTAAAAATCAGTGAAGGCTGCAACCACCGCTGCACGTTTTGCATCATTCCGTCGATGCGCGGTGACTTGGTGTCGCGCCCGATTGGCGATGTGCTGGTGGAAGCGCGTGCGCTGTTTGAAGGCGGTGTCAAGGAACTGCTGGTCATCAGCCAGGACACCTCGGCCTACGGCGTTGACGTGAAGTACCGCACCGGCTTTTTTGACGGCAAACCGATTAAAACCCGCATGCTTGAATTGGTTCAAACACTCGGTGAGATTGCCGAGCCTTACGGTGCGTGGGTTCGTTTGCACTATGTGTACCCATACCCAAGTGTGGACGACATTTTGCCGCTGATGGCCACGGGCAAGGTGCTGCCGTACCTGGATGTGCCTTTGCAGCACAGCCACCCGGATGTTTTAAAACGCATGAAGCGCCCAGCCAGTGGTGAAAAAAACCTGGAGCGCATTGCTCGCTGGCGCGAGATTTGCCCTGAAATCGTGATTCGCAGCACGTTTATTGCAGGCTTTCCTGGGGAGACTGAAGCCGAGTTTGAACACCTGCTGGATTTCATGCAAGAAGCCAAAATTGACCGTGCAGGCTGCTTTGCGTACAGCGCGGTGGTGGGTGCAACCGCCAATGACATCCCCGGTATGTTGCCAATTGAGTTGCGTGAAGAGCGCCGTGCGCGTTTTATGGCGGTGGCAGAAGCCGTGTCTAGTCAAAAACTGCAAAACCGTATTGGCGCGACGATGCAGGTGCTGGTTGATTCAGCGCCTGCGCTGGGTCGCAAGGGCGGCGTAGGCCGCTCGTATGCCGATGCGCCTGAGATTGACGGCGTGGTCCGTCTGCAGCCGCCAGAGAAAATCAGCAAAACCCTGAAGGTGGGCGAGTTCACCAAGGCTCGAATTGTTGGCGTGCAGGGGCATGACCTGATTGCCGTCCCGTTCTGATTTCAAAATCGTGAGGGCAACAAAAAAGCCACTGGATCTCAGCGGCTTTTCGTGATGATTTTGGTCAATAAATTAACAAAATTGTTTCTGGTGCCCGGGAGAGAACTCGAATCTCCACATCTTGCGATACACGGACCTGAACCGTGCGCGTCTACCAATTCCGCCACCCGGGCAAGCCTTAGAGTGTACCATTATCTAAAACTGGTC
>JANMIH010000206.1:0-4310 GCA_031375685.1 Polaromonas sp.
CGCATACCGGCCGCCAGCGCAATCATGGCGCCGTTGTCAGTACACAAATGCAGCTCGGGGTAATGCACCCGAATGCCGCGCTTGGCACAAGCCGCGTTCAGCTCGCGACGCAGCAAAGCGTTTGCCCCCACGCCACCAGCCACGACCAGTCGATTCAGTCCGGTTTGCAACATGGCAGCCATTGACTTTTTGACCAGCACATCAACAATGGCCGCTTGGGTAGAAGCCGCCAAATCTGCCTTGCGTGCTTCAAGCGCATCGCCCAGCTTTTTGGCCTGCGTCATCACCGCTGTTTTCAGCCCCGCAAAAGAAAAGTCAAGGTCGCCGCTGTGCAGCAAAGGGCGCGGTAGTTTGAAAGCCATGCTGTCGCCTTGCTCTGCCAGCTTGGCCAAATGCGGCCCGCCTGGGTAGGGCAGCCCCATCAGCTTGGCCGACTTGTCAAACGCTTCACCAGCAGCGTCGTCAATGCTTTCACCCAGCAACGCGTAGCTGCCCACGCGGTCCACCCACATCAATTGCGTGTGTCCGCCCGAAACCAGCAGTGCGACAAACGGAAACTCGGGTGGGTCAGCGCTTAAAAAAGGCGACAGCAAGTGCCCTTCCAGATGATGTACGCCCATCACCGGCTTGCCCAGCGCGGCAGCCATGGCACAGGCCACCCCCGCCCCCACCAGCAGCGCGCCCGCCAAACCGGGGCCGCGCGTGTAAGCCACCACATCAACGTCTTTCAAAGTGCGCCCGGCTTCGGTCAGAACCTGTTGGGTCAAGGGTAAAACGCGTCGAATATGGTCGCGGCTGGCCAGCTCGGGCACCACCCCGCCATAGGCCTGGTGCATATCAATCTGGCTGAAAAGGGCGTGCGACAGCAGTCGCGGCACGCCATTGACCGACAAATCGCCGGACGCATCGACCAGCGCTACGCCCGTTTCATCACAACTAGACTCAAAACCCAAAATAATCATGAGGGAAGTGTAAGGTTTGGCTCGTTTCTTGCACAAAATCTGGCATGACCCCGTCACAGACACTACGCCTCGTTGTTATTGCACCCGATCTGGCTGAAGCAGATGCTGACGACGAGCGCGGCCAGGAACTGGCCGAACGCTCACGCCAGCTACGCATTGGCCTGCTGGAGAACAACTACAACCTCGTCGCCGTGCTGCCGGCTGACACCTTTCTGGCCGAGCGTCTGGCGCAATTGCAGCCCGACATGATCATTGTGGATGCCGAAAGCGACGCGCGTGACAGCCTGGAACACGTGGTGATGGCCACCCGCGATGCGCGCCGGCCTATCGTCCTTTTTACCAACGACAGCGACACGACCCATGTCAAAGACGCGGTGGCCGCTGGCGTGTCGGCCTATATCGTGGCGGGTTTGTCGCCCGACCGGATTCGCCCCATTCTGGACGTGGCAATGGCGCGGTTTGAGCACGAACAGGGCCTGCGACAAGAACTGGCCCAGGCCAAGACTGAACTGCAAGACCGAAAAGTCATTGACCGCGCCAAAGGCCTGCTGATGCAGCGCCAGTCATTGACCGAAGAGGCCGCGTTTGCAAAACTACGCAAAGCCGCGATGGACAAAGGCCTGCGCATGGGTGAGGTCGCGCAGCGCATGCTGGACGCAGCCGACTTGCTTGGCTAACTGCAACCATCACAAACACCGCAGCCTCAAGCCAGTGCCTCACAGGCTTGGTCAACGCCGTCCTACGCAGCTCTCGAGCTGCACGCGATACAACCTTTTGGCAAGTATCCAAAATTCCAAGAGGACATCCCATGACACATCTCCAACACATCCGCCGGCTTCTGATGGCCGCACTCTCGGTGGGCCTGATCGCCACCTTGGCGCCGCTGGCCAACGCGCAGTCCAACTATCGGGTTGCACCGCAAATCAACAACTTCACCATCAATGCTGAGCAGCCGCTTGACCCAGGCAATGACATCACTTTCACACTTTAAGGAACGCCCCGTGCACAAGCCAGCGTGCGCATCAATGGCATCAACAAAAACATCAACCTGCGTGAAGTCACCAGCGGTGTCTACCAGGGGGCCTACACCCTGAACCGACGCGACCGGCTGGGCAAGCAGCCCACGGCACGCGCCACCCTGCGCCTGCGCGGTATTTCCACCATTCGCAACCAGGCGTTCACGCCCTACGGCGCCAGTGTCCCGCAAGCAGGACTGCCTGTGATTGAGCGATTTGGCGTCACGCCAGTCGCCCGCATAGAGCCCGGTGCCGAGCTGCGCTTTGTAGCCACTGGCTCGCCCGGCGGCCGCGCGCTGTTGTCGATTGACGGCGTGGTGCAGGGCGTGGCCATGCCAGAAGTACGACCCGGCCGCTACGAAGGTGCGTACACCATTCGGCGCAACGACAACTTCCCGGCATCGCTGAACATTTCGATGGCACTGGAGGCCAACGGCCAGGTGGTGCGCTCACGACTGAACCAGGCCCTGCTGGTGGACGCGCGCCCGCCAACCATCAAGAACATGTCGCCCCGAGCCAATGAAGTGGTTGGCGGCAACCCGGTCTCGGTGTCTGCCACCTTCGATGACTTGGGCGGCGTGGGAGTTGACCCCAAAACAGTCAAGCTGCTGATTGGTGGTCAAGACCAGACCCGCAACGCGGGCATCACTGCGCAATACCTGACCTGGCGCGGAGAGTTGGCAGCAGGCACCTACCCGGTAGAAGTCACGGCAGCTGACAACGCCGGTAACGCCGTGCGCCAGAACTGGACGTTTGTAGTCGCTGGCCCGCAAACGCCAGCTGCTGCGGGTTTGTTCCCGCTGGACATTACCAACCATGCCAACAACGCGCAAGTGCCATCTGGTGTGATTGAAGTGCGCGGTCGTACGGTCCCTGATGCAAAAGTGGATGTCCAGGTTCAAGCGATTGCCGCACTGGCCGGTATCTTTGGCATCAACCAGCAAATTTTCAACCAGTCCATACGCTCAGATGCTGTGGGCAACTTTGCCTTCAGCTTTCAGCAGCAGGTGCCGCTTCCGGGTGCGCGCTACGAAGCCACCATCACCGCCAGCCGTGGTGACCAGAGCCGGGAAGTTCGTCTGGTGCTGTTTCAGCAGCGTTAGGAGCCTGGGCCTGCAAATGGTGCATTGCACAAACACGGTGCAAGGGCCACGTTGGGTTAAATGGTTTTTTTGAGTGCTATAAATACGGGAGCTGCTTGCGCCCGTATTTATTGGTTTTAAGGCACTATTGACTGGTAAATCGGACTGTTTTAGCGTTGTCTAGAGCACTTTCAGACACCTGGCACAGCTTTTGCTAATGCTTATGCGTAAGTCAGTCACTTCAAAGGCGAAGTCACTGGTTTTATGAACAAAGGCGTTCGTACCCTGCCCCACCCAACGTGGCGGCATGGGTCGAACGCCTTTTTTGTTTTTAACTTGCTCAGGAAATCTTCAATGACCGATCTGCTCAAACCATCTTTGTCACGCCGCAGCGTGTTGCAAGCCGCCGCCGTAGGCGCTGTTGGTATCAGCCCCGCCCTGCGCGCGGTGGCCTACGCCCAGGGCTCGGATGCGCCCGAGAAGAAAGAGGTCAAGATTGGCTTTATTCCACTGACCGATTGCGCCAGCATTGTGATGGCGTCGGTACTGGGCATTGACAAAAAATACGGCGTCACCATCGTGCCGAGCAAAGAAGCCAGCTGGGCCAGTATTCGCGACAAGGTCATGGCGGGCGAAAACGACATGACGCACATGCTGCTGGGCCAAGCCTACGGCGTGCATTTGGGTGCAGGCGGGGCCAAAAAAGACATGGCTGTATTGATGACGCTGAACCACAACGGCCAAGCTATTACCCTGAGCAAAAAACTGGCTGACAAAGGCGCGGTTGACGGCCCTTCACTGGCCAAACTGATGAAAACAGACAAGCGCGACTACACCTTTGCGCAAACCTTCCCCACCGGCACGCACGCGATGTGGCTTTATTACTGGCTGGCGGCCAACGGCATCGACCCGATGAAAGATGCCAAAGTCATCACCGTGCCGCCTCCGCAAATGGTCGCCAACATGCGGGTTGGCAACATGGACGGCTTTTGCGTTGGCGAGCCCTGGAACCACCGAGCCATCATCGACGGTATCGGCATCACGGCACAAACCACCCAGGACATCTGGAAAGACCACCCCGAAAAGGTGCTGGGCACCACCGCGGACTTCGTCAAAAAGAATCCGAATACCGCGCGCGCAGTGACTGCGGCCATTATTGAGGCCGGCAAATGGATCGATGCCAGCCTGGGTAACAAGAACAAGATGGCCGAGACCGTTGCTGACAAGTCCTATGTCAACACCAGCGTGGA
>JANMIH010000210.1:0-5488 GCA_031375685.1 Polaromonas sp.
CTGCCCCGACAACTTGAGCGAGCTGCAAACGACCGCGCGCAACAAGCTCAAGAGTGCGCAGAAGCGACCATCCATCATCGCCGCTTGCTGGGCTCAGGCCAACCTCTGGTAGTGTCATGATTTACGAAAAGGTCAATAGTAATTTTTACGATTCGTCTTCTGTAAATAAGTCGACCTCTAACGCCCTGTTTACGTGCGCAAGCAGCTATTGAATTAATAGTAAATATCTTGCCACCTCTCGTGCGCCTGCATGATGCGAGCATATGAGGTGTGGCATTTTGCGCGGTTTTAGGGTATTGAATCGGACTGCAAGCCAATGAATACGTGCGCAAGCAGCTCCTCAATTGATAGTAATTTATTGGGTTTGAATTGATTTTCATTTTTTTAGACTACAGAAGCCAAGACGTAAACATGTCGAATAGCATACCGACAGCTGGGGATTTGTACATCCTCCGATTAGATGAGGCGGCGCTGAAGATTGGTGGAGTATTGGGTCAACTCGCATCACCGCTCCCGCCCCGCCTCATTCGCCACCTTTTGCACCGGGCTGAGCAAATACTCCATGATGGTTCTGCGGCCTTGGTGTATTTCAGCCACCACCTGCATGCCTGACTCCAGGCCTTTGCGTTGGGCGGCGTTGCCGTTGAGTGATTCAATGAATTGCGTGTCTAGTGCAACGATGGCTTTGTAGCCTTGCGGCATGTTTGGGTTTTGGCTGGTGGGCGCTTGTGCATCAGGTGCCAGGGTTTGGATGCGGCCTTCTATCAAACCGTATTTTTGAAACGGGTAGGCGGCTACTTTGATGCGTACCAGCTGGCCGGTTTGTACAAAGCCGACGTCTTCGTTTTTGACCTGCACTTCTGCCAGCAGGCTTTCACCTTTGGGGACTAGGGTGAGCAGCACCATGCCGGGTTGCACCACCGCGCCTTTGCTGGTGGTGGCGACGTCTTTGACGATGCCTGCTTGCGGTGCTTTGAGCTCTAGCAGGCCGGTTTTGTAGCCCATCTTTTGCGCCTCTTGCTCCAGCTTGGCCAACTGGCCCATGGCTTCTGTGCGCTCTATTAAGAGCTGGCTGCGGAATGTGCTGCTCAGGCCTGCTATCTTTTTGTCTTGTGCATTGATGGTGGCTTGCAGGCCTTGCACCGTGGCGGCCTGGGCTTTGAGGTCTTGGGATTTTTCAATCGCTTCGCGCTCTTTGTCGTTGCCTGCGATGGGGCTAAAGAAACCTTCGGCCACCAGCTTTTTATGCGCCTGGGCGCTTTGCTCGTAGCCGGGCAAGGTGCTTTGCAGCTTGGTAAAGGTTTCACGTGCCGCACTCAGTTCGTTTTGTGCGCGCTCGCGGGTGGCGACTTCTTGGGCGACTGAATCATTGACAGCCTGGCGGTGCGCGTTGGCCTGGGCTTGAACCTGGGCCAGCATGGCTGGGTCGTCACCACATGCCATTGCCAATCGCTGGCCTGCCAGTTCTGCGTCTACCCGGCGCAGCGTCAGGCGCTTTAACGCCAGCTCACTGGCCAGGCTGCGGCCGTCTGCGCCTGCCAGGGTAGTGTCTAGCCGTATCAGCACTTGCCCGGCCTGCACTTTGTCGCCCTCGCGCACCAGTATGTCGGCCACCACGCCTGCTTCTACCGGTTGAACTATCTTGGTGTAAGTGGTGGGTACCAGCTTGCCTTCAGCCATGGCCACAATGTCAACCTTGGCAAAAATAGCCCAGGCCAGCAAGATGCCGAACAGCACCGCGACGGTGTAGTAAATAGCCCGGGGCAGCTTGGGCATGGGGCTCTGGGTGATGGCCAGCAAGCCGGAGGAGAACTCAGCCACATCAGGTAACAGCGGCTTAGTGATTTTGCTGGCTACGCGCTGAGCCAGGTTTGGCTTTTTAGGGCTGGCGGTGGCGTTCATGGTGGTGTCGTTCATGCTGCGGCCTTTGGCGCAACTGCATGGGTTGCCTTTTTCAAATGGCCACCGCCGATGACAAAAATCTCATCAACGATCAACGCTTTGGGCAGCGCGTGGGTGACAAACAGCATGCTGACTTTGCCGCGCAGGGCGTTGATGGTGGTGGCAAAGGCGTTGGCGGTTTGCGCGTCCAGCGCGCTGGTGGCTTCGTCAAATATCAGTACCTTGGGCCGCTTGAGCAAGGCTCTAGCAATGGCCAGGCGCTGCTTTTGCCCACCCGACAGGCCTGCACCACGCTCGCCAATTTCAGTCTGGTAGCCCTGCGGCAGGGTTTGAATGGCGTCGTGTATTTCAGCCATCTGGCAGGCCTGCACGACTTGCTCAAAGCTGGCCAGCGGGTTGGCCATGAGCAGGTTGTCATACACGGTGCCGCTGAACAAAACGGTTTCTTGCGGCACCACGCCAAAGTTGGCGCGAAGCTCGTTGGCACTGAGGTGCATGATGTCAATGCCATCGACCAGAATGCGTCCTTCAGTGGGGCGGTAAAAGCCTTGCAGCAATTTGGTCAGCGTTGATTTGCCTGTGCCGCTGGGCCCCATGATGGCCACGGTTTGGCCAGGCTCTATCGTCAGGTTGACGTTTTGGTAAAGCAGGGGCAAGTCGGGGGTGTAGCGAAAGCCGACGGCGATCAGCTCAATCGCGCCTTTGCCTTCAGTCTTGCGGCTGGGGGCCAAGCGGTAGGGCTCGGCCGGGGCGTTCATCAAGTCACCCAGCCTGTCAACGGCTAGTTTGGCTTGTTGAAACTGCTGCCACAGGCCGACCATGCGCAGCATGGGCTGGCTGAGCTTGCCAGCAAACATTTGAAATGCCACCAGCATGCCGATGGTAAAAACCGTGCCGGTGCCAGCAGCCATGGCAACCGCGTCAGGGTGCATGACTATCCATGCGCCGACCACCAATACCAGCAGCGTCATCATTTGCTCTAAGGTATTCGCGGTCACGTTGTAGGTGTTGGCAATTTGCTTGGTTTTAAAACCTGATTGCAGGTAGGTGGCCAGGTAGCTGTCATACCGGGCTTGCAATTGGGGTTCAAACTGCAGGCTTTTAACTGTCTCCAGCCCGCCAATGTACTCAGTCACAAAGGCCTGGTTACGTGCGCCCAGCAAGAACTGTTCATTTAGTCGGGTCTGAAATACGGGCGCTATCAAAAATGAGATAAGTGCGATCACACTCAAAATGCCCAGCACGATGAGTGTGAGGGTGACGGAGTAGTAAAACATCACGCCCATGCAAATGAGTAAAAACGGCAGGTCAAGAATCAGCGTGACGGCGGCTGATGCGATGAACTCGCGTATCGTTTCAACCCCGTGCAGGCGAGCAGCTATCACACCCGTCGGCCGGTTTTGAAAATACTTGGGTGGCAAGCTGAAGAGATGCGCAAACACACTGGAGCCCAGCACCGCATCGACCCGGTTACCGGTATGCAAGATGGCGTACTGGCGCACCCAAGTCAGCAGCGCGGTGAACAGCATGAACACGGTCATGCCAATGCCCAGCGCAATCAGTGTGCTGTCGGTGCGTTGCACGACCACCTTGTCAATAATGGCCTGTGTAAACAGTGGCAGGCCCAGGGCCAGCAGCTGGATCACCAGACTGGCACCCAGTACTTCGTGCCACACCTTGCGGTGCTTAAGCAGCTCTGGCACAAACCAGCCAAAGCCGAAAGTTGATGCGCCTTGCGCTGCATCAGGGTCACGCAGGGCTTCGTCTTGTGGGTACATCAGGTAGACGCGGCCTGTCAGTGTGGCTGTTAACTCATCTAGCGGCTGGGTGACGGGTATTTGGGTGTTGGCTGGCAGCCAAACAACTTGGGTCTGGCTGATGGCTACCAGCAGCGCCAGGCCGGGGCTGGCGGGGAGGATGTCGGTGACTGCTGAGTCGGCTGGGTTGGCGGGGTATTGGTTTTGCGGTTTGCTTGTCAGCTCAACCAGCAGAGGCCACGGCAACTGAGCCAATTGGTCAAGCGGCACACTACGCAACTGGCTTTTAAAACCCAGCGCCTGCGCGGCACGCACCAGAGCGGCTTCGTCATACGGCGGTGGGTACTGTTGCAACAGCAGCGCCGCATCAAACGGTTTTTTATGAACCGCGCAAATGGTTTGCAATGCCCAGACAAAGTCTGGCTGCGTGTAGTTCTCCCTGACCATTGAAAACTCCCTTGCTTTTATCTTGCAAATCATTGTAGGAGAAGGCTTACAAAAAGACACGAAAATTTGCGCGTTCGCGATGGCTAGGCGTTATTTTCTATTCTTGGTCAAGTAAAGCCGCCAATCGGCTCAAAGCATCATCCATCACCTCTTGGGGGGCGCGTTCAATTTTTTTGGCATCGCGTGCCACCAAGTCCATCATGCGAATCTTGTTGATCAGTGCAACGCCTTGCGTTTTGCAGCCAGTCCCGGTCAGGGTGACGGCAAAACCTGCAAAGCGCGCGAAGTCACCTCCCTGGGTAATGGGCGCAACCAGCACATCACCCAGTTTGTTGAAGGCGCTTGTAGTCAAAACAAGGGCGGGGCGGGCTTCGCCTCGCATTTCATGCCCAGCCACCGGTTCGAGGTTGACGCGCACAATGTCGCCACGTTCAAAAGCCCGCATCACCAGACCTCTTGCCCAACAGGACGCGCATGGTTCCACAGCGCCAGGTCTGCTGGCGGAGCGGCTTTGAGGTCGCATTGCGCAATCATTTTTTCAAGGCTGTGCCTGCGCACGGGGGTCAACGTCATTTGGCCATCTGGCGTGGTGTCAATCGTCATGGCTTGACCTGCCTTCAAACCTAGATTTTTAAGCAGCCCTGGCGGAAAGGCCATCACCGTGCTGTTGCCGTATTTGCGAAGAACAACTTCCATTTTGGATACTCCTTGTCAAACAATGTTGAACCGAGAATAAAGGCATTTGATGAAAGCGTCAAGCAATGTTGAACCTAGAGTTCAGTTTGAGTCTTTTTGACCAGAGCCCGTTTAACATTCAAGCATGTCCCCGATACGCCGTATTGCCCACCTCGACTTGGACGCATTTTTTGCGTCCATTGAGCTGCTGCGTTACCCGCAGCTCAAGGGTCTGGCGGTGGTGATTGGCGGGGGGCGGCGCAAGGTGGACGATGCCTTGCTGGCCGCGCAGCCTGCGCGTGACCCGCGTTTTATTCCTGTCGCTGATTTCCCGCTGCTCAAAGACTACGTGGGGCGTGGCGTGATCACCACCGCCACCTATGCGGCGCGGCAGTCTGGGGTGGGCTCGGCCATGGGCATGATGAAGGCCGCCAAGCTGTGCCCGCAGGCGATTGTGTTGCCGGTTGATTTTGAGGAGGTGCGCAAATACTCACGCCTGTTCAAAAGCACAATTCTTGAGATTGCGCCGCTGATGGAAGACCGGGGCGTGGACGAGGTGTACATCGACTTCACCGACGTGCCGGGTGGCCAGCGTGAAGGTGGCCGGGTGCTGGCGCGCCTGATGCAAAAAGCGATTTTTGAAGCCACCGGGTTGACCTGCTCGGTAGGCGTAGCCCCCAACAAGCTGCTGGCCAAAATGGCCAGTG
>JANMIH010000213.1:0-3296 GCA_031375685.1 Polaromonas sp.
TGATAATGAAATCGGTCATGTAAAGCTCACCTTTAGGGTGAGATCTACATGCGGACTAAGTTGTTGATTTCAAATGAGAAATCAACATATTTTGACTTCTTTGCCACGGATTCAGGTAAAAAGCAACATATGAAGTTGTGTTTTTTTATTGAAAGTAAACGATGACCTTTGAAAATAACGCCCAGGAACTCAACCACATTGACCCCGACGATCTGGACAAAAACACCAGCGGCAACCCCAGCATGCACGATGTGCTGGCAGCCCGTTTGCACCGCCGCCATGTTTTAAAGGGTGGGGTGGGCGCTATCACCATGGCCAGCCTGGGGACGCTGGGTTTAACCGCTTGCGCCACCGGACCGGGTGCATCGATTGATCCCGTATTGGGCTTCAAGGCAGTGGGCAAGGCGACGACAGACCGTGTGACCGTGCCTGAGGGCTACACCGCCACGGTCATTTATGCCACTGGCGATTCGATTGACCCAACCGTGCCAGACTACAAAAACGACGGCACCGATGGCAACTTTGCCCGACGTTCCGGTGACCACCATGATGGCATTCACTTTTTTGGTCTGACGGCTGCGGGTCTGCCCAGTACCATCAGCAACGAGCGTGCCTTACTGGTCATCAACCACGAAAATATTTCGGGTACGGCTCGCTTCTTACACCCCAACGGGCAAACCGCCAACAGTGGTGTGGGTCCCAGGCCAGAAGGCGAATCGCTCAAGGAAATCGAAGCCCACGGCGTGTCCATCATCGAGCTGGCCAAAACAGCAGGCAAGTTTGGCATGGTCAAGGCGTCAGGTTTCAACCGCCGCATCACTGCTGCAACAATGATGGACATTGCGGGTCCCGCGCGCGGCACGGCATTCATGAAGACCAAGTTTTCTACCGCTGGCACACAAACCCGCGGCACCATCAACAACTGCGGACATGGCTACACACCTTGGGGCACGTATCTGACGGCTGAAGAAAACTGGGCTGGTTACTTCACCCGTGGTCAAGACGCTGCAGTGCGCAGCCCAAAAGAAAACGCCGCTTTGTTGCGAAACGGTATTCGTCCCGGTCTGACCGGTGTGAACCGCTGGACCACCACCGTTGCTACAGACCCCGCCAGCACCGCGTTCAGCCGCTGGGACTGCACCGCTACCAGCGCTCTGCCTGCTGACGGCACAGGCGACTTCCGCAACGCGGCCAACACCTTTGGCTACATCGTTGAAATTGACCCGTACAACGCCGCATCAACACCCGTCAAGCGCACCGCACTGGGTCGCCGCGCCAACGAAGGCGCGTGGCCTAGCCTGGCCATTGTTGGCCGCCCTCTGGCGTTTTACATGGGCTGCGATTCACGTGGTGAATATGTCTACAAGTTTGTTTCTAAAAAACTCTGGTCAGCAGCTGATGCCAACCGTGCCGACCGTTTGAACGTCGGTGCTGAATACATGGACGAAGGCACAATTTACGCCGCCCGTTTTAATGCTGACGGTACGGGCACCTGGGTCAAACTTGACATGAGCAACCCAGACGTTGCCGCTGGTGTCCCCGTCAGTGCGCAGAACCCGAATGGCTACAAGTTTGAAAGCCAGGCCGACATTTGCGTCAACACGCGCCTGGCTGCCGATGCCGCCAAAGCCACTCGCATGGATCGCCCGGAGTGGACAGCGGTGAACCCAAAAAATGGTGAAATCTACATCACCATGACGGAGAACCCGGACCGTGGCAACACCACCACCGTTTCTGGCAACAACTTCATGAACCCGGATGTGGACGCCGCCAACCCGCGCTACTGGCTCGACAGCAAAGAGATCACCTCCCAAAATGCGGCGCGTGTTGCGGCGCAAAAGGGCAATGTCAATGGCCATATCATGCGCATTCGTGAGACCAACGACAACGCGGGTAGCGAGTCCTTCAAGTGGGACATCTTTTTGTTTGGTGCTCAGGCGGTGGCGGATTCCGGCATTGACAACGTCAACTGGCAGCAGAACGTGAACCTGTCACAGCTCAGCCCGATGAACGACTTGTCCAAGCCCGATGGCTGCTGGTTCTCCAAAGCCAGTGGTGTGCTGTGGATTCAAACCGACGACAACACCTTTACTGACCAGTCCAACGCGATGTTGCTCGCAGCCGTGCCCGGCAACTATGGCGATGGCGGTGTGCGCACCGTGGTGAACAAAGCCAATGGCAGCCCGAACGCAGCCGTCACGACAGACAAGGTTGTCACAACCTACGCCGGTAAACCCATGACCGAAACCACCTTCAAGCGCTTTTTAACAGCGCCACTGGGCGCTGAAGTCACCGGCGTGGCTGAGTCGCCCGACGGCAAAGCTCTGTTTGTCAACATCCAGCATCCCGGTGAAAACACAACATCTGCCGGTTTTGCCGCCAAGGTGTTTGAAGGCAACTGGCCGGGCAACGGCTCAGGCGTGGCGGCTTACGGCCCTGGGGGTGCTTCTGCCCGACCACGCTCAGCCACCATCGTCATCACCAAAAACGATGGCGGCGTGATCGGCTTGTAAAAGCGCAAACGGGGGTCATGGCAGACAATGGCGTTTTACCCATCTGAGCCTGCCATGTCCACTGTTTTAAAAATTGATTTCGTCTCCGATGTCTCCTGCCCCTGGTGCGTGATTGGTCTGAAAGCGCTGGACCAGGCGCTTGCCAATGTCAAAGATGACATCACCGCCGAGATTCACTTTCAGCCCTTTGAGTTGAACCCGCAAATGGGACCCGAGGGGCAAGAGATCACCGAGCACATCACACAAAAGTACGGCATCAGCGTCGCACAGGCTGACGCCAACCGCGAGAACATTCGCCAACGTGGGGCCGAGTTGGGCTTCAGGTTTGCCATGGCCACTGACGCAGGTGGCGGGCGCAGCCGCATTTACAACACCTTTGATGCGCACCGCTTGCTGCACTGGGCTGAAACGGTCAGCCTTGACAAACAGAAAGCTTTGAAAGAGGCGCTGTTTTCAGCCTATTTTTCTGACGGCCAAAGCCCGGCTTCGCATGAGGTGCTGGTGCGCGTCGCGGGTCAGGTCGGGCTTGATGTGGCTCAGGCCCAAGCCGTTTTAAGCTCTGACAGGTACGCCACCGAAGTACGCCAACAAGCGCAGTTCTACACCGGGCAGGGCATTCGCTCGGTGCCGGCGGTCATCATCAATCCTGAATCCGTGAGCCGATAGCCCACCCGCCCGATATTCATTTGAATTTCTCGTTGAAATCCAATTTCGTTTCAAATTTTGTCTGTCGCCATGCATCGAGTTCCTCAAACCACACGATGCGTGCACCGTCGCACACAG
>JANMIH010000221.1:0-13587 GCA_031375685.1 Polaromonas sp.
AAAAGCCGCAGTCTTTGTGCCAGTACGCTGGCAAGGTGGTCGTGGTGGTCAACACGGCCAGCTTTTGCGGCTTTACGTCCCAATATGAAGGCCTGGAAGCGCTGCACGCCAAATACATGGACAAGGGCTTGGTCGTGTTGGGTTTTCCGTCGAATGACTTTTCACAGGAAACCGGCAGCAACAAACAGATTGCAGATTTTTGCGAAAACACCTTCGGCGTGAAATTCCCGATGTTCACCAAAACCAGCGTTTCCGGCAAGGATGCCAGTCCTTTTTTCAAGCAGCTCAGCGCCAAATCGGGTACCACGCCCAAATGGAATTTTTACAAATATGTGATCAGCCGCAATGGCCAGAATGTCGAAAGCTTTAACTCGATGGCCGACCCCAAAAGTAAATCATTCATTGCGGCGATCGAAAAGCAGCTGGCCGTCAAGTAAGCGATATCGCGAATTGGGGAAGGAAAATACCAGTCAGTCATTATTTGACTGATTGGTATTGATCGGGTTATACTAGTACATGGCCATCAAGACCCTAACAAATCTTTACCTTTTCGGTGTGAATTTGCCGGGGAACTTTGCGACCGTTGCCCAACTCGTACCTTCACTTGTCTCAGATATCTGCGACATCACAGTTTCATTGTTGCGAAGCCGTTCAAGCCGTTTGGCTTTTGACGAAATCCCGGAGCGGTTCTCCTCCTCCCTCCCTCCCTTCTTCGCTTCGGGGCGCTTCGCAACATTTTTATCTTCTAGCCGCTGATGACCACCAGCGCGCCTCCCCGTATTGCCATTGTTGGCTCCGGTATTTCTGGGCTTGCTGCAGCCCACGCTTTGCACGGCAAGGCCAGCATCACGCTGTATGAGGCGGCTGATTATTTTGGTGGCCATACGCACACAGCAGATGTCAGCTTGCCCGGTGCTGGTGGCACCATCACCCACGGCGTTGACACCGGCTTTCTGGTCTTCAACGAGCGTACCTACCCGAACCTGATCAAACTGTTTGCTGACCTGAAGGTTGAAACCGCCAAATCGGACATGTCGTTTTCAGTCCAGGTGCCGCGTACTGGCGGCCAGCATCTTGAGTGGAGTGGCTCGTCGTTAAGCAGTGTTTTTGCCCAGCGCAAAAACCTTTTCAACCCACAATTTTTGCGCATGCTCAAAGACATCCTGCGCTTTAACCGAATCACCACCGAGATCGCCAACGCCAATCGGGAGGCGGCGATGATGCAACCGCTGGCCGATTTTTTGAAGGATCACAAATTCTCCAGCGAATTTCGCGACTGGTATTTTCTGCCCATGATGGGTTGCATCTGGTCTTGCCCAACGGACCAGATGCTGCAATTTCCAGTTGCCACCATGATTCGCTTTTGCTACAACCATGGGCTGATTCAGGTGACCAACCGCCCGCAATGGTGGACGGTCAAGGGCGGGGCGAAACACTATGTTGAAAAGATCATTGCCAACATTGCGGACAAACGCTTGAACACACCAGTCCGGCAAATCAGGCGCGACCTGGCAGGTGTGCATGTCAGCACCGATGCAGGCACAGAGCTGTTCGACAAAGTTGTGCTCGCCACACATTCTGACCAATCGCTTGCGATGATTGAAGTGCCAACCGCCGCTGAACAGAAAGCCTTGGGTGCCATTCGCTACCAGCCCAACCGGGCTGTGCTGCACACCGATACATCCGTCTTGCCGCAAAATAAATTTGCCTGGGCGGCTTGGAACTACGAGCGTGCCGAGCAAACCAGACGCGAGTCCAGCCAAGTGTGTCTGCACTACCTGCTCAACATGCTCCAGCCACTTCCTTTCAAGCAAAGTGTGGTTGTGTCATTGAATCCGTTGCGTGAGATAGCGCGTAACCACATCATGGCTGAATTCGATTACGCGCATCCGGTTTTCGACCTTGCCGCCATTGGGGCGCAAGGCGAAATCGCGGCTTTGCAGGGCCAGCAAAACACTTACTTTTGTGGCGCCTGGACAGGTTATGGTTTTCATGAAGACGGTTTGAAGTCGGGCTTGAATGTTGCCAGGCATTTGCTTGAATCGCAAGGGGCAGCTGCGTGACAGTCGTTCCATTGATTGGTTTTGGCCAGGTGCGCCACATCAGGCTAAAACCTGCCAAAAACGCTTTTGCCTACCCAACCTATTTTTTGATGTTGCCCATGCGCACCCTGCACACCAGCAAAGTGCATGCGTTGGCGCATAACAGGCGCGGCCTGCTCAGTTTTTTTGACAGCGACCACGGCGATGGCCGAGTCAACTCAGTGACATGGATTGACGAGCTTTTGCTGCGCGAGGGGATCAATGATGCCCAAGGCGAGATCTGGCTGCACACCTACCCGCGCGTCTTGGGCTTCACCTTCAAGCCCGTCAGCTTCTGGTATTGCCACGCCGCTGATGGTTCACTGCGAGCCATCGTTGTAGAGGTCAACAACACCTTTGGCGAGCGGCATTGCTACTTGCTGGACAGGCCGAAGTACGGGCACGAAGTGATGGCAGACAAAGTCTTTCATGTTTCTCCTTTTTGCACACTGGAAGGCAGTTACCGTTTTCGCTTCATGCGCAGCAGCCACGGTGGCATTGAAAAAACCGTGGCCCGAATTGACTATGACGACGCGCAAGGCCCCTTAATTGAAACCAGTGTGAGTGGCACACTCGAACCCGTGACAAAAGGCGCCTTGCGCAAAGCGCTCTGGCGCTACCCAGCCATGACCCTGGGTGTGGTGGCTCGCATCCATTGGCAAGCCCTCAAGTTATGGCTCAAACGCGTGCCTTTTGTCTCCAAACCCAAGACCCCAGAAATATTCGTGACGAGATGACCACCAGCAACACAACATCCGGCGTTTTTACTTTGCCTGCAGGCGCGCCCTCAGCCGCACGCGCCACGCTCAAACTGCTGCTGCGTTTAAAGCACGGCACGCTGACCGTGAAGCTGCCCGACGGCTCGGTGCAGCGCTTTGGCGGCCATCACGACAATGGGCGAAACCCACAAGCGAGCCTGCATTTGCTGAACTGGAACGTTTGCAGTGCTGCCCTCAAGTCTGGTGATATTGGTTTTGCTGAAAGCTACATTGCCGGCGACTGGACGACCCCTCATTTGACCGATTTGCTGCAGGTCTTCATCGTCAACCGCAAAGAAGTTGAAGACATGATTTACGGGACCTGGTTAGGGCGTTTTGCATACCGCATCAAGCATCTGCTCAACCGCAACACCAAGGCCAACAGCCAGAAAAATATCCACGCCCATTACGACCTTGGCAATGCGTTTTATGAGTTGTGGCTGGACGGCACGATGAACTACTCGTCGGCCATTTTTGAAACCCCTGAAACGTCGATGAAAGACGCGCAACATGCCAAGGTGCGCCGTGCGCTGCGCATGGCACAAGTCAAACCAGGTGACCGCGTGCTGGAAATCGGTTGCGGCTGGGGCGCGCTGGCTGAAAAAGCCACCAAAGAGTTTGATGCATCGGTGGTGGGCGTGACGCTGAGTACCGAGCAACTGGCATGGGCTAACCAGCGCATGCAGCGCGAAGGCGTGACCAAGCGCGGCGACGGGCCGCCCCTAGCCGCGACAGCCCCCGCGGGGGGCAGCGCAATACGCGAAGCGATAAGCATGGGGGTGCCAACTTGTGATTTGCGTTTGCAAGACTACCGCGACATTGGCAAAACAACGCAGGACGCGCCTTTCGACGCCATTTGTTCCATTGAGATGGTCGAAGCGGTGGGTCGTGAATACTGGCCTGAATATTTTCAAACGGTGCATCGACTGCTCAAGCCCGGTGGCCACGCTTGCATTCAAAGCATCGTGATTGCAGACGATCTGTTTGAGCGCTATCTCACCTCCACAGACTTTATCCAGCAGTATGTTTTCCCAGGTGGTTGCCTGCCTTGCCCAAAAGAGTTTCGTGCGCAAGCCATCAAAGCCGGGCTTCAAGTGGTGGATGAGTTTTCATTCGGTCAGGACTACGCCCGTACCCTGCAACTGTGGCGCGAGCAGTTTGCCGCTCAGCATGCACATGTGTTGCAGCTGGGTTTTGATGAGCGTTTTATCCGCATCTGGGAGTTCTATTTGAGTTACTGCGAGGCGGCGTTTCTGGAAGCCAATACCGATGTGATTCAGTACACCCTGAGAAAGCCCGCATGAATGCGCGGCGCGCATGGCTGATGGGTTTGCTGCTGACGGCGGCGGGGCGTTCAGTCTGGGCCATAGCCAGTCCTCGTCCAGAATATGTCAGGGCAGAACTCGACAGCCTGCTGCCCCAGTACCGCCTGGTTGGCAAAGGCCGGTTAGCGGTGTGGGGACTTCAGGTGTACGACGCCAAGCTCTGGGCTTTGCCGGGCTTCAAACCTGATGATTTGCCTGCCCAGCCGTTTGCGCTGGAGCTGGCTTATCTGCGTGACTTCAGAAGCAAAGACATTGCCGAGCGCTCCATTACTGAGATGCGCCGCTCAGCGGCCATTGTTGATGCGCAGGCCAAAACCTGGATCACTGAGCTGCAGCGCTTGATTCCCGACATCAAAAAAGGAGACCGCGTGATGGGTGTCCATTTGCCTGGCAACGGGGCGAAGTTTCTGGTCAATGGCAAGCCTTCTGGTGACATACGTGATGCCGAATTTGCCCGCCTGTTTTTCGGTATCTGGCTGTCGCCCAAAACATCTGAGCCCAAAGTACGCGCTGCCCTGCTGGCAGGCGTCAACTAGCCATGCAAACGTTCGGCAAAAGCAACGGACTGGCCTATGGGCTGCTGGGTTTGCCGCTGGCCTTCGTGGCCTTGCCGCTGTATGTGATCTTGCCCAACTACTATGCCAAAGAGTTCGGTGTACCGCTGGCGATTCTGGGGGCGATCTTGCTGGGAGCAAGGCTGTTTGACGCCTTCATTGACCCGTTGCTCGGAAAGCTGAGCGACCATTTGTTCAAACGCTCAAGCGGCGCGATTCTTCAAGCGGGTTTGCTGGCCGCCCTGGTGTTGGCGGCAGGCTTCGCACTGCTGTTTTTTCCTCAAGTTACCGCCCCCAATGCATTGATTGTCTGGGTCACCATCATGCTGATGGTGACTTATGCGGCCTACAGCTTTTTAAGCGTGTCGCACCAGTCCTGGGGTGCCATGCTGGGCGGCAATGAGGCCGAGCGCAGTCGCATCGTGGCATGGCGTGAGGCGTTGGGGCTGGTGGGCGTGGTCATGGCATCTGTCACGCCTGTGGCTTTGGGCATGCCGGCTACCACGGCCGTTTTTTTTGTGGCGCTGGGCATCGGCTGGCTGGCTTGGACACGCGCCGTGCAGCCTGTTGCCAAAAAAGACGCACCGCTTGCACCCGGCGCCATCTGGCTGCCTTTCAGGCACAGCAACTTCAAGCGCCTGCTGCTGGTCTTCATGCTCAATGGCACGGCCAGTGCGGTACCTGCCACGCTGGTGCTGTTTTTTATTCAAGACCGGTTGCAAGCGCCCAGCAGCATGGAGCCAGCCTTTCTGGGGGGCTATTTTTTGGCGGCGGCGCTGTCGATTCCGCTCTGGTTGGCTATTGTCAAGCGCATCGGCCTGGCCAAAGCCTGGCTGTTTGGCATGGCACTGAGCATTGCCGTGTTCATCTGGGCGACGCAGATCGGCAGCGGCCAGACCACGGCATTTCTGGTCATTTGCATCCTGTCAGGTGTGGCTTTAGGCACTGACCTGGCGTTGCCCGGTGCCATGCTGGCGGGCGTGATTCAAAACAACGGCGACTCTGGCAAATCTGAAGGCGCTTACTTTGGCTGGTGGAACTTTGCCATCAAGCTCAACCTGGCGCTGGCCGCGGGCCTGGCATTGCCGCTGCTGGGTGTCTTTGGCTACGAGCCTGGCGTGCGCAGCCCTGAGGCGCTGAGCGCCCTGGTCATTGCCTACTGTGTTTTGCCTTGCGTTTTAAAACTGGCGGCCAGCGCCTGTCTTTACTTTTTCATCATTCAACCTTCTTCCAAACCTGTCGGAATCACCCCATGACATTCTTTAAAAAATATGCCCGCAGTTTGCTGTGTGCGGTTGCTGTCAGCAGCGTTTTGCTGGCTGGCTGCGCCGGGCCGCAAATCAGCGACTATGCAGCTGAAAAGCCAGTGCTCGACCTGCGCCAATACTTCACCGGAACAGTCGATGCCTACGGCGTCTTCACGGATCGTTCGGGCAAGGTCGTCAAACGCTTCACCGTGGAGATGATCTGCACCTGGACAGGCGCACCGGGTCAGGAAGTTGGCGTGCTGGATGAGTACTTCACCTACTCAGATGGCACCAAAGACCGCCGTGTCTGGACGCTCAAGCGCGGCGCTGATGGCAAATACACCGGGACGGCAGGTGACGTTTTGGGTGTTGCCAATGGCGAAGTCAAGGGCAACGCCTTTCGCTGGGGCTACACGCTGCTGTTGCCGGTGGATGGCACCGCCGCCGCTGAGCCGCCTCAAGGCGCGGTAGCCCCCTCGGGGGGCAGCGCAGTACGCGAAGCGACAAGCGTGGGGGCACGTAAGACCATTGAAGTGCAGTTTGACGACTGGATGTACCTGATGAACGACAAGATCATGATCAACAAGGCAGACATGAGCAAGTTCGGCTTCAAGCTCGGTGAAGTCACTCTGACCTTTGCCAAACGCTGAAAATCTTCTATTTTTGGCCTATTTTGGGCATTAAATTGGCCTCTAGACCAATGAATATGTGCGCAAGCAGCTCCTGAATTAATAGTTAATACAAACCCAATTCCTATCCTACCATCATGTCCCATAACCTTCCCATCCATGACTGGCGCGGCAAAACCGTGTGGCTGGTCGGCGCGTCCACTGGCATTGGCCGCGCCACCGCCCATGCTTTGCATGCGCAGGGGGCGAAAGTCATCGTCTCTGCTCGCAGCCAGGCTGCCTTGGACACGTTTGCCGCCGAGCACCCTGGTGCCACGGTGCTGGCAATGGACGCCGCTGACGCCGCCTCGGTTGAAGCAGCGGGGCAAACCGTGCTCAAAGCTGGCCCGCTGGACCTGGTGCTGTATTGCGCTGGCTATTACAAGGAATTGCGCGCCACCGAGTTTGATTTAGGCCAAATGCTGCGCCATAACCAGGTCAACTACGTGGGCGCACTGTATTTGCTGTCGGCGTTGCTGCCTCACTTTTTAGCCCGCAAAGCCGGGCATATCAGCCTGGTCAGCAGCGTGGCGGGCTACCGGGGCTTGCCGCAAAGCCTGGGCTACGGCCCCACCAAAGCGGCCTTGATCAACCTGGCTGAAACGCTGTATGTGGACCTGAAAGACAGCAACATCAGCGTCAGCCTGATTTGCCCCGGATTTGTTGAAACACCCCTCACCGCACAAAACAAATTCACCATGCCCGGCCTCATCAAACCTGAAAAAGCTGCCGAAGAAATTTTGCGTGGCTGGGCCAAGGGCGAGTTTGAAATTCACTTTCCCAAGCGCTTCACATATTTCATGAAGGCACTGGCGTTGCTGCCGCCGCGGTTGTACTTTCCGGTCATTCGTAAATTTACCGGGCTTTGACAGGGTACTGACCGCACCAAACCAACGACTTTATTCGTTGGCGCTTTGTTTTGGTGCGTTAATCAGCCCGTCTCTGGTGCGTTAAGACTTGCAGTCTTGGCATGAGCTTTGCTCGTAAGAACTTGATCAATGTTGATTATTTTTTAACGAGGAGAAGTTCAATGGATCGCAGAAGTACACTGAAATCACTGAGCGCAGCCGCAGCCATCGCCATGACGGGCGCATCTGGCCGGGCCCTGGCGCAGGCTGGCAGCACCATCAAGGTCGGTATTTTGCACAGCCTGTCGGGCACCATGGCTATTTCTGAGACCGCGCTCAAAGACATGGTGCTGATGGCCATTGACGAGATAAATGCCAAGGGCGGTGTTTTGGGTAAAAAGCTCGAAGCCGTGGTGGTGGACCCCGCCTCCAACTGGCCTTTGTTTGCTGAAAAAACCAAGCAGTTGCTGACGCAGGACAAGGTTTCGGTCATCTTCGGCTGCTGGACTTCGGTGTCGCGCAAGTCGGTGTTGCCTGTGGTTGAAGAACTCAATGGCTTGTTGTTCTACCCCGTGCAGTACGAAGGTGAAGAGCTGTCCAAAAACGTGTTCTACACGGGCGCAGCCCCGAACCAGCAGGCTATTCCTGCGGTTGACTACCTCATGAGCAAAGACGGCGGCGCTGCCAAGCGTTGGGTATTGCTGGGCACAGACTATGTGTACCCACGCACCACCAACAAAATTTTGCGCGCTTACCTCAAGTCCAAAGGCGTGGCAGACAAAGACATCGACGAAAAGTACACCCCGTTTGGCCATTCGGACTACCAGACCATCGTGGCGGATGTCAAAAAGTTTGCCGCTGGCGGTAAAACCGCTGTGGTGTCCACCATCAACGGCGACTCCAATGTGCCGTTTTACAAAGAGCTGGGCAACGCTGGCCTGAAAGCCAAAGACGTGCCTGTTGTGGCGTTCTCGGTGGGCGAAGAAGAGCTGCGCGGTGTTGACACCAAGCCGCTGGTCGGTCACCTGGCCGCTTGGAACTATTTCCCGTCGATCAAGAACCCAACCAACGACGAGTTCATCAAAAAGTGGAGCACCTACGCCAAGGCCAAGGGCATTGCTGGCCACAAAGACAAGCCACTGACCAACGACCCAATGGAAGCCACTTACATCGGTATCAACATGTGGAAGCAGGCGGTTGAAAAGGCCAAGTCGGTGGACGTGGACAAGGTCATTGCCGCCATGGCGGCAATGACCTTCAAGGCACCGTCTGGCATCACCAGCAAGATGGACGAAAAAAACCACCACCTGCACAAGAGCGTGTTCATTGGCGAGATCAAGGCCGACGGCCAGTTCAATGTGGTGTGGAAAACGCCTGGCCCAGTCAAAGCCAAGCCATGGTCACCGTTCATCGAAGGCAACGACAAGAAGCCTGACGAGCCCGTCAAGAAAAAAGCCTGATTTCCCCTGCTTGAATTTGATGGAGTGTTAGTTCGTGAAAGGCAGCTTGGGCTGCCTTTCATGTTTTCAGGCTTTTTAGGCGGTTCATGATTCAAAAAATAACTTGTGCCATCGGGCTGTGTCTCGGACTGCTTCTTGCCCCGCCTGCGTTCGCGCTGACGCAGCAAGAGGCCCAGGGCATGGCGGTGGGCGACTCAGATGCGCGAATTGCTGCACTGAACAAGGCCATCGTTGCTGCGGACGATAAAACGGCTGCGTTCATTCAGGCCCTGGCTGACGACGCGGTTAAAACCGCTGGCGACAAGGTTTTTATCGTCCGTGATGGCGGCGCCACCGATCCTGTGTCGGGCCAGGCCGTGACCCTGCCAGACGGCGCTGAAGACGTCATCAGCAACAACCGCATGCGCGGCGAGCTGGACAGCGCACTGGCCGTGCTGAAACTGTTTTCAAAAGATGACAAGCTGCGCGGCAGGGCGATTGCATCGCTGCTCAAAGACCCGGACGAGTCCAAACTCGCCCTGCTCGACAAGGCATTGGCCGCTGAGGCCAACCCCGATTTGAAAGCACAGCTCGGCCTGGCGCGCGCTGCTGCGCTGCTGGGTAGCAGCGACAAGTCCAAACGTCTGGAGGCCGCCAAGGCGCTGGCTGACAGCAAAGACCCTGCAACGCAGGTGCTGCTCAACGAGCGGTTCAAGCTCGAAGACGATGCCGAGGTCAAAGCACAACTGCAGGCATCATTGGCCAAAATCAAATCATCGCTGGGCCTGGGTGAAACGCTGGGCGTGGTGTTCACCGGCATCAGCCTGGGCTCCATCTTGCTGCTGGCAGCACTCGGCCTGGCGATTACCTACGGCTTGATGGGCGTGATCAACATGGCGCATGGCGAACTGATCATGATCGGCGCTTATGCGACCTATGTGGTGCAAACCATTTTCAGGCAATACTTTCCCGGTGCCTTTGACTGGTACTTGATCGCCGCCATTCCCGTCGCGTTCATGGCGTCCGCCCTGGTGGGCGCCGCCATGGAACGCAGCGTGATTCGCTTTTTATACGGGCGACCCCTTGAAACGTTGCTGGCCACCTGGGGCATCAGTTTGATTTTGATGCAGTCTGTACGCACGCTGTTTGGGGCGCAAAACGTCGGGGTAGAAAACCCGTCGTGGATGAGCGGCAGCTTTGCACTGTTGCCCAACTTGTCATTACCCTACAACCGCCTGATGATCGTGGTGTTCGCCCTGCTGGTGCTGGTTGGCGTGGCCTTGGTGATCAGCATAACGCGGCTGGGCCTGTTTGTGCGCGGCGTGACGCAAAACCGCCCGATTGCCGCCTGCATGGGCGTGAACACAGCGCGCATTGACACCTATGCGTTTTCGCTGGGCTCAGGCATCGCCGGGCTGGCCGGTTGTGCGCTCAGCCAGGTCGGCAACGTCGGACCTGACCTGGGGCAAAACTACATTGTGGATTCTTTCATGGTGGTGGTGCTGGGCGGTGTGGGGCAACTTGCAGGCACGGTGTATGCAGCGCTTGGGCTGGGCGTGTTGAACAAGTTTCTGGAAGGCTGGCAGGGCGCTGTTTTGGCCAAAATCGCGGTGCTGGTCTTCATCATTATCTTCATCCAGAAGCGCCCCCAAGGCATCTTTGCGCTCAAAGGCAGGAGTGCCGAAGCATGACCGATCACACCCAACAACTTGAGTTGCCCAAAGCGGCACCCTTGATGAGCCGAACCGGCTGGGCTGCTTTTTTGGTTGCCCTGATCGTTGTGTGCATGCTCGCGCCCCTGCTCAATCTGGTGGTGCCCGAGGGCAGTGCTTTTCATCTGAGCGATTTCGCCATCAGCCTGATCGGCAAAATCATGTGCTACGCCATCTGCGCGCTGGCCATGGACCTGATCTGGGGCTACACCGGGATTTTGAGCCTGGGTCACGGCCTGTTTTTTGCCCTCGGCGGCTACGCCATGGGCATGTACCTGATGCGGCAAATTGGGGTGGACGGCAACTACAAAAGCGACCTGCCTGACTTCATGGTGTTCCTGGACTGGAAAGTATTGCCGTGGCATTGGCTGGGCAGTGCATCGTTTGCCTTCCAGATGGCGATGGTGGTGCTGGCACCCGGTTTATTAGCGCTGGTGTTTGGCTTTTTTGCCTTCCGCTCGCGCATCAAGGGCGTCTATTTTTCCATCATCACGCAGGCGCTGACCTTTGCGGCCATGCTGCTGTTTTTCCGCAATGAAACCGGCTTTGGCGGCAACAACGGTTTTACGGACTTCAAGCGTATTCTGGACATCCCGATTGCCCAGCCCAGCACGCGCATGGTGCTGTTTGTGCTGACCGGGCTGACGTTGCTGGGGTTTTATCTGTTCTCGCGCTGGCTGGTGCAAAGCAAGTTTGGCCGCGTGTTGCAAGCCATTCGCGATGCTGAAAGCCGGGTGATGTTTTCGGGCTACAACCCGGTGGCCTACAAGCTCACCATCTGGGTGATTTCAGCCGTGATGTGCGGCATTGCCGGGGCGCTGTATGTGCCCCAGGTCGGCATCATCAACCCGAGCGAAATGAGCCCGGCCAACTCGATTGAAATGGCCATCTGGGCAGCGGTGGGTGGCCGCGCAACGCTGATCGGGCCGATTGTGGGCGCGTTTGCTGTCAATGGTGCCAAGACCTGGTTTACCGTGGCCTTTCCTGAATACTGGCTGTACTTTTTGGGGGCGATCTTCGTTGCGGTCACGCTGTTTTTGCCGCAGGGTATTGTGGGACTTGTGCGCAAGATATTCCGCAAGTCAGACGGGGGCAAAGCATGACGCCCGACTTGATGGAGCAGGGCGCCAAACGCCTGCAAGCCTTGCGTGTGCCAAATACCAGTGGCCAAACCGAGTCAGGTGGGCGGCAAGCGGGTTTTTCGCGCATCGCGCAAGCGGGTGAAGTAGATACCGCGCATGGCCGCATTTTGTATCTTGAAAATGTCAACGTCAGCTTTGACGGCTTCAAGGCCATCAACAATTTGTCGCTGGACATTGCCCCCGGCGAGCTGCGCTGCATCATTGGCCCCAACGGTGCGGGCAAAACCACCATGATGGACATCATCACCGGTAAAACTCGGCCCAACAGCGGCACGGTATTTTTTGGCTCGACGATTGATTTATTGCGCTACAACGAATTTGAAATCGCACAAATGGGCATTGGCCGCAAGTTTCAAAAACCCACGGTGTTTGAGCAACTCAGCGTGTTTGAAAACCTGGAACTGGCACTGAAGACCAACAAAGCCGTGAAAAGCGCGATGTTCTTCAAGCTCGACTCGGCTCAGAGCGACCGCCTGGCGCAAGTGCTGCACACCATCCACTTGGCAAGCGATGCGCGCCGCCTGGCTGGCAACTTGAGCCATGGCCAAAAGCAGTGGCTGGAGATCGGCATACTGCTCATGCAAGACCCCAAATTGCTGCTGCTCGACGAGCCCGTGGCAGGTATGACCGACGAAGAAACCGTGCGCACAGCAGAGCTGTTCATCTCGCTTAAAAAGCACCACAGCCTGATTGTGGTGGAGCATGACATGAGCTTTATCGAACGGATTTCTGAGAAGGTGACGGTGCTGCATGAGGGCTCTGTGCTTGCCGAGGGCACGCTGGCCCAAGTGCAGAACAATGAGAAAGTCATTGAAGTTTACTTAGGCCGTTGAAGCCACATTACCCATGACGACCCCGATCCTTCAAGTCAAAGACATCAACCAATACTACGGCGGCTCGCACATTCTTCGCGGGGTTAGCCTTCAGGCGCGCCTGGGCAAAGTCACGGTGCTGCTGGGCCGCAACGGCGTGGGTAAAACCACGTTGCTAAAGTCACTGATGGGGCTGGTCCCGATCCGCTCTGGCAGCATTGAGTTTGACGGTAAACCCATAGAAAAAGCCACGTCGTACGAGCGTGCCCGCGCTGGTATCGGCTTTGTGCCGCAAGGCCGGGAGATTTTCTCGCGCCTGACGGTTCAAGACAACTTGCTGATGGGCTTGGCGTACAAAAGCGCATCCACGCCCATCCCGGCGGAGTTGTTTGAACTGTTCCCCGTGCTCAAGCAGATGATTTCGCGGCGCGGCGGCGATTTGTCCGGCGGGCAGCAGCAGCAGCTCGCCATTGCGCGGGCGCTGGCTGCCAAACCCAAGCTCTTGATACTGGACGAGCCCACCGAAGGCATTCAGCCGAGCATCATCAAGGACATTGGCCGCGTGATTCGCATGCTGGCCGACCGGGGTGACATGGCCATTGTGCTGTGCGAGCAGTATTACGACTTTGCCGAAGAGCTGGCCGACGACTACCTGGTGATGCAGCGCGGCGAAGTCATCGCCAGCGGGCCCGGCAGCGAGATGCAAAGCAAGGGCATCCGGCAATTGGTGGCGATTTGAACGTATGCTGAGGTGCTCCTTAATCAGGAGCTGCTTGCGCTAGTATTCATTAGGCTAGACTCGCATTTGATTGCCAAAAATGGTCAAAAAATGTCTCAAAACTGCTATTTTGGCCCCGTTTCAATAAACCTAAATCCGGCAGTTAGCCAGTCGCCATAAGTTGCTTTGGTGCTATCCAGGGCGGCAATGGCCGGGTGATTTTGGCCACCACATAGTTCAGGAACGCCGTCCACCTGTTGGTGCTCGGCAACTGCTCCGCAAC
>JANMIH010000233.1:0-1767 GCA_031375685.1 Polaromonas sp.
CCCGATACTTGACGAGCCGGGCTTGGTGGAAATGCTCAAGTTTCGCGCTGAAAAGCTGCACCAGTCGCGTGTCTTTCCACTGGGCGCCTTAACACGCGGTTTGATGGGTGAGGCATTGACTGAAATGGTGGAACTGACCGAATCGGGGTGCGTCGGTTTCAGCCAAGCTGAAGTGCCCATGGCCAACACCCAGGTGCTGCTGCGCGCTATGCAGTACGCAGCCAGCTTTGGCTACAGCGTCTGGCTGCGTCCGCAGGAGCTGTACCTGGGTAAGGGTGTGGCGGCCAGCGGCGCTCTGGCCACGCGACTTGGCCTGGGTGGCGTGCCGGTTGCGGCTGAAACCATCGCGCTGCACACGATTTTTGAATTGACGCGCGCCACCGGTGCCCGGGTTCACATTTGCCGCATCAGCAGCGCTGCTGGCGTGCAATTAGTGGCACACGCCAAGGCCGAAGGTTTGAACGTGACGTGCGACGTCAGCATCAACAGCCTGCACTTGCTGGACACCGACATTGGCTACTTTGACAGTCGCATGCGTCTGAGCCCCCCGTTGCGCCAGCAGCGTGACCGCGATGCACTCAGGCAAGGTTTGCTGGACGGCACGATTGATGCGCTGGTGTCAGACCACACGCCCGTGGATGAAGATGCCAAAACCCTGCCGTTTGCAGAAGCCGAACCCGGTGCGACGGGCCTTGAGTTATTGCTGTCGCTGGCGTTGAAATGGGGAACTGACAGCGGCAAAGACGGCCTGATGCGCGCCTTGGCGTCGTTGACCTGCGCACCCGCCAACGTGTTGGGCGCATCGCTGGGTGCGCTGCAATCCAGCGCAGGCCAGTTGGTGGTGGGTGGCGCGGCTGACGTGTGCGTGTTTGATGCAACGGCTGAATGGACACCCGAGCCATCAGCTCTGCGCAGCCAGGGCAAGCACACCCCGTTTTCCAGCCACTTGCTGCCGGGCAGGGTGCGCTACACGCTGGTGGGCGGGCATCTGGCTTATCAAGGCTGAGGCATCTTTCGCGCGTCATGAATCATTCCATTTCTAAATCATCCGTGCACTTTGTCGGCTTCGCTAGCCGTACGTTTGTACTGTCGTCGCTTAGCCTTCGCGTTCACGAATGATTTGTAAACGGAATCAGATCAAGGCGATCTTCAAGCTGTTGCTCGCGCTGCTGCATATCTTCATTGGATTTTTGACGGTGCTGCTGGTGTTTCCGCGCCTGTCGCCTGAGCAGCGGCAGATGCGCGTGCAGGTCTGGTCGCGTGGCATGTTGCGCCGCATCGCCATTGACATGGTTGTCAAAGGGCAGCCCGCCATCAGCGGCCCGGTGATGCTGGTGGCCAACCATATTTCGTGGCTGGACATCACGTCACTGCACGCCGCGCGGTTTTGCCGTTTTGTGTCCAAGGCTGACATCGCGCAGTGGCCTTTTATTGGCAGGCTGGCCAGCGGGATTGGCACGCTTTTTTTAGAACGCACCTCGCGGCGGGACGCCATGCGCGTGGTTCACCACATGGCAGACAGCTTGCGTGCGGGCGATGTGCTGGGTGTTTTCCCCGAAGGCACCACCAGCGACGGCACCGCATTGCTGCCGTTTCATGCCAACCTGTTTGAAGCTGCTATTGTGGCCAATGTCCCGGTGCAGCCCGTGGCCATCCAGTTCCTTGACCGCGCAACTGGCGAGCCCAGCTTTGCGCCGTGCTACATCAATGACGACACGCTGATGGAATCCGTCTGGCGCACGCTGGTCACGCCAGGCATCACCGTGG
>JANMIH010000278.1:0-2779 GCA_031375685.1 Polaromonas sp.
TCACCGCCAACTTTGGCCGCATCATCAACATCAGCTCGGTCAATGGCCAAAAAGGCCAGTTCGGCCAGGTCAATTACTCAACTGCCAAAGCTGGTTTGCACGGCTTTACCATGGCGCTGGCGCAAGAGGTGGCCTCCAAAGGCGTCACGGTCAACACCGTCAGCCCAGGCTACATCGGCACCGACATGGTCAAAGCCATTCGCCCTGATGTGCTGGAAAAAATCGTTGCAGGCGTACCCGCCAAGCGCCTGGGCCAGCCAGAAGAAATCGCGTCCATCATCGCGTGGATTGCGTCAAGCGAAGGCGGCTACGCCACCGGTGCTGACTTTTCCCTCAATGGCGGCTTGCACATGGGGTAATGGTGCCGCGACAACGCATGGCTTTGATAAAACCCGCCTGGTGCGGGTTTTTTTATGCTGACTGAATTTTATTTGTCAACGATTTGATTTCAAACTGCTTTAAACCACAAAGACTGCCCACCATGCCAACCACCGCCGAGCTTGAAGCCATTGCACATCAGATCAAAACCGCGCAAGACAAAGGTTTGCCAGTAACGCAAATCACATCGCAACACCCGGGCTTTGATACTGCTGCAGCCTATGCGGTGGCAGACCTGATTCACGCGATGCGCCTGGCTGGAGGCGCGCGTGCTGTGGGGCGCAAAATCGGGTTTACCAACCCCGCCATGTGGGCGCAATATGGTGTGTCTGCTCCGGTGTAGGCTTATGTGTACGACACCACGTTAACCTTCCTGCCAGACACAGTAAACGTACCTGCCGCCTGCAGCCTGCGCGGCTTCGTGCAACCAAAAATCGAACCCGAAATCATTTTTCACTTCCACTCAGCACCGCCATCCGATGGTGACATGGCAGCCGTGCTGGCCTGTATTGACTGGGTGGCGCATGGCTTTGAAATGGTGCAGTCGCATTACCCTAGCTGGAAGTTTCAAGCCCCCGACGCGATAGCCGACTGGGGCATGCACGGCAGGTCGCTGGTAAGCCAACCGCAAGCTGTTCATACGCTGGGCGCTGGCCTGCATGAGGCGTTGGCGACCTTCACATTGGCGCTGACTAAAGGCGGCCAACTGATAGAGACTGGCGTTGGTGTCAATGTGCTCGGCAACCCATTGGCGGCTATCGTGCACCTGATGCAGGTGCTGGCCAGTCAGTCGCCACACCAGCCCTTGCAGGCTAACGAAATAGTCACGACTGGCACAGTAACCAGCGCCTACGCCTTGCAGGCGGGGCAAACTTGGCAAACCGCCCTTAATGGCATCGCACTGCCGGGCTTGTCGGTGGCTTTTACGGATTAGGACTTTGATACGAGGCCAATTGCTTTGCCATCATGTCGTTTTAGGCATTCAAAACTCATTTTCAAACCAAATTCACCCATCATTTAAGCCTTCAGACCAATAAATACGGGCGCAAGAAGCTATAAAAATAAATCACTAGTGTTCGGTGAACGCAGTCCGGTGTCGGCAAGAAGCCAATAGCCACGCGGGTTATCGGGCGTTTTTATTTGGTGCCGATTTGAATTTCGACACCGCTTTTGTGAGTAGTTTCCCCATATTGACTTTTTTGGGGATTTCTCGTGAATCTTGGCAAGACACTTTTCGCCCAGCTGATGGAGTTCGTGCCCTGGACCAGCTTTGGGCGAATTGTTGATCGCTACTCGGGCGATGCACGCGTCTCGGCCTTGCCCAGTACAGAGCACTTTCGCATCATGGCCTACGCGCAGTTGACATGGCGAGAATCTTTGCGCGACATCGAGGCAACCTTGGGTGCCAATCCCACCAAGCTCTATGCGATGGGATTGCGTCAAGCGGTGCGTCGCTCCACGCTGGCCGATGCCAACGAGCGGCGTGACTGGCGTATCTGGGCCGACTTCGCAGCAGTCTTGATTCGACGCGCCAACAAGCTCTATGCCGACGAGCCACTGGGTTTGGATATGAACATCGCGGGCAAGGTCTATGCCCTGGATTCGAGCACCATCGACTTGTGCCTGAACCTGTTTGACTGGGCACCATTTCGCACGACGAAGGCAGCCATCAAGTTGCACACGCTGCTGGATTTGCGTGGGTCTATCCCCAGTTTCATTCACATCAGTGACGGGAAGATGGGTGATGTCAATGTGCTCGACATCCTGCCGCTTGAGGCTGGGGCGTTCTACATCATGGATCGGGGCTATCTGGACTTTGCCCGCCTGTACACGATGCACCAGGCTGGAGCTTTCTTCGTAACCCGCGCCAAATCCAACTTCAACGCCCGTCGTGTGTACTCGGCCGAAGTCGATAAAACGACTGGCGTCATGTGTGATCAGTCGGTGGCGCTCAATGGGTTTTATGTGGCCAAAGATTACCCCGAGCATTTGCGCCGGGTGCGATTCAAAGACCCGGACAGCGGCAAGACCTTGATTTTTCTGACCAATAACACGGCGCTGCCCGCGCCTGTCATCGCACAGCTTTACAAGAACCGCTGGCAGGTGGAGTTGTTCTTCAAATGGATCAAACAGCATCTGCGTATCAAGCGATTTTTGGGCAACAGCGAGAACGCCGTCAAGACACAGGTTTGGTGTGCCATCGCCACCTGCGTACTCATCGCCATTGTCAAAAAGGAGCTTCAACTCAAATCCTCGCTTTACACTTGCCTACAGATTTTGTCGGTGTCGGTTTTCGAGAAAACCCTTATTTCATGCGCCTTGCAGACCGATGACTACAAAACTGAACCACTACCAGACGCTAAGCAGTTGATTTTGTTGGGGTTTTGACCGGACAGCAGTG
>JANMIH010000312.1:0-3213 GCA_031375685.1 Polaromonas sp.
CATCGCCACTTTCCAGAATCTCGGCATAGACCTTGCCCAGCATGCCGCCGTAGGTCAGCGCAATTGCAATCACCCCAGCCGTCGGCCCCAGCCCCACCACCCGCACAAAAATCAGCGCCCAGATCAGCTCAGGCACGCTGCGCAAAACAATCATCAGCCAGCGTAGCAGCGTGCGAAAGATCGCTGGCAGCTTGTCCATTTTCCCGGTCAAGGCTGAGATGGACAGCACTCTCACCGACAACAATGCCAGCGGTATCGCCAGCAGCAATGCCAGGGCGATGCCCGCAGTGGCAATGGCCACCGTACGCCAGGTTTCCTTGACCACCAGCAACAAAAATTCGCCTTCGATCTTCGGCGGGAAAAAGTCGCCCAAAAACCTCAAGGTCGGCTTTAAATTACTGGCCTCGAACAATGTCCAGACTTTGAACTCGGTCAGCACCAGCATGGGCCACAGCAGCACGGCACCTGCCAACAGCCAAAAAACGCGACCAGCCCAAGCTGGGTCGCGTTTACCGTCTGACGAGTTCATCAGCGGCAATGCATCACCGCAGGCAACGGTGGCGCGTCAGGCATGTTGTCTGGCGCGGTTGACGCCCCAGACAACTCATGCAAATGCTGCGCATACAGGTCATACAAATGGGCTTGGCTCACCTGCGCTGCGGGCAGATCAAAAGCAACCTGCCCGTCACGCATGCCAATGATGCGCGGAAATGATTTGAGCGCCATCTCCACCTGGTGCAAAGTAGCCACCAATGTGGCCTTGCGCTCGGTGGCAATGTCTGTCAGCGCCTTGATGGCCTGTTCACTGCGCGATGGGTCAAGCGCCGACAACGGCTCGTCCACCAGTAGCAACTGCGCACCAGAGGTAAGAATCCGCGCCAGGCCGACGCGCTGGCGCTCTCCGCCAGACAGGCGGTCGACCCGTTCAAACAGTTTTTCAGACAGGTCGAATTTTCTCAAGGCTGCATCTGCCAGTTCGATGTGTGCCGGATAAAACAGGCTGCGCAAGCTAGCCCACAACCCCATTTGCGGCAAACGCCCGGCCAGCACGGCTGTGACGACCCGCTGGCGCGGGGGCAAAGGCGGAACTTGTGGTGCCAAAAACAGCGTGCCGCGCAGTTTATGCAAGGGCTTGACGGGCAAAGTCCACGGGTTCACTTCCCCCAAAGACAGTGTGCCGGCAGTAGGTTTTAAAGCACAGGCGATCAATTGCAGCAACGTGGTTTTACCCGCGCCCGACGGGCCAATGACGGCCACATGCTCACCAGATTTGACTTGTAGGGAGACATGCCGTACCGCATCAGGCGCATCGCCTTTGGCGGCGGGGTGCCGGGCCGATACACCGGCCAACAAAACCTGCACGCGGCTTACTTCAGCAAGCCAGCGCTGCGTGCAGCTGCTTCGATGCCGCGGTAATTGTCGGGCGTGGTGGCGATGTAGCGCGTTGCGCGGTTCAGATCCAGAATTTCTTTGCCTTCAGGCGTTTTTGGGTCAATGTCCAGCAGTGCTTTTTTCACCCGCTCGCGCTGTGCAACTGGCATGTCGGCATGCACAGACCAGTTGTAGTTGTAGTAACCCGGCGTGGTGAAGAAGACGACCGCGTCTTTGTCGGTGACCTTGCCTTCTTTGACAAACTTGTTCCACACCGTGATGTCCAGTGCCGCAGCATCGACCTTGCCGCTGACAACTGAAGCAATGGTCGCGTCATGCGCACCTGAATAGGCCACGCGCTTGAAGTCTTTGTCAGGATCAATTTTTGCGTCCAGCAAAAAGCTTCGCGGCATCAGGTGCCCTGATGTGGACGACTGCGAGCCAAAACTGACCTGCTTGCCTTTTAAATCCGCCAGGGTTTTGATGCCTGAACCGGGTTTGGTGATAAATACCGACTGAAACTTGGTGTCTTCCTCACGCTGGGCGATCGGCACGATTTTGCCGCCTGAACGCACGTTTGCCTGCACAAAGGTAAAACCGCCAAACCACACCATGTCCACCTGCTTGTTGACCAGCGCCTCAACGGCGGCTGGGTAATCAGACACGGGGGTGAACTCGACCTTTTGGCCCAGCTTGGCTTCCAGGTACTTGACGATGGGGCCAAATTTGCGGGTCTGCTCGGTGGCGGCCTCTTCAGGGATGGTGGTGACGCGAAAAGCGGTTTGAGCAAAGGCTGAGCCAACAACTGCAAAAGCAGCAACAGCCAGCATTGATTTCAGGGCTAAACGGCGCATAGCGGGACTCCAGTGAAAAGCTTGAATTAAGAAAAGCTGGATTCTCGCAGGATTGGGCTTTTCTTGTACCATGCCTTTGTGTTTGAAGGACAATTTGCCTAATGACCAATGACCTGCAACACCCATTAGCCTGGAACAACCGCTTTGCCCGCCTGGGTGAAGCGTTTTACACCCGCCTGCAGCCGAAGGCGCTGCCTGAGCCGTATTGGATCAGCCGCAACCAGGCACTGGCGCGGGAGCTGGGGTTAGACGAAAGCTGGTTTGAGTCGCAGGGCGTTTTGCAAGCCTTGTCGGGTAGCGGCGTATTGCCTGGCTCTGAGCCGCTGGCCAGCGTTTACAGCGGCCATCAGTTTGGCCAGTGGGCCGGGCAGTTGGGCGATGGCCGGGCGATTTTGCTGGGAGAGCTGGATACGTCTAAAGGCGGCATGGAGATTCAACTCAAAGGTGCCGGCAAAACGCCCTACTCCCGCATGGGCGACGGCCGGGCCGTGCTGCGGTCCTCCATTCGTGAATACTTATGCTCTGAAGCCATGCACGGCTTGGGCATCCCGACCACGCGGGCATTGGCACTGACAGGCTCTGACGCCAAAGTCGTGCGTGAAGAGATCGAGACCGCCGCCGTCGTGACCCGCATCGCCCCCAGCTTTATCCGTTTTGGGCATTTTGAGCACTTCAGCTACAACGACATGCATGTGGAGCTCAAAGCGCTGGCGGACTTTGTCATCGACAGCTTTTACCCGGCCTGCCGTGGTGCCGCCAACCCCTACGCCGCGCTGCTTGAAGCCGTGAGCGAACGCACCGCCCACCTGATGGCGGCCTGGCAGTCGGTGGGGTTTTGCCACGGCGTGATGAACACCGACAACATGAGCATTCTGGGTCTGACAATTGATTACGGCCCGTTCCAGTTTCTGGACGCGTTTGACCCGACGCATATCTGCAACCACTCCGACTCCCAAGGCCGCTATGCCTACAACAAGCAGCCCAACAT
>JANMIH010000377.1:0-12788 GCA_031375685.1 Polaromonas sp.
AAGGCATATTTCACCTTCGTTTGCGCGGTTAGTCATTTTCGAGACATCAGTACTTGATTCGACAGAATTCGGGAGGTCTGGCCTCAGATCAGTCCCCCAGTAATACATGGCGACGTCAGCCAGCCTATCGGCGCTGGTGTCAGCAAATGGCCGGATCGGCGTGTACCGATAGCTTTGAGCATTGACCCCCGTGATGACCGAGGTTGCCGTTGTACCGTCTACGTTGGCTCTTGCGGCAGCATTGGTAGCTGCATCATCATTCCATTTCCCGTCGGTCATTAAAATGTGAAACGACCGTCGGCAGGCCAAATGAGGCGTTGAATCATCAGTGCCAGGCACGGCACCCCAAGGACCTTTGTTGTCAGACCTTCTGAAATATTCTCCAACATCACCCATAGCGCGCCGCAAAGGCGTAAAACCTGACGCGGTGGCATTGTGTAGCCAGGTATAAAAATCGGTCTTATCAGCACCAGTAAAGGCCCGAAGGCCTCGTCGCAAGGTTCGCGTGGCTACGCCGTCAATATCGGTCGAAGCTTGATTGATAGTGCCATAACCGAAACGGTATTCTGCGGGCAAATTGTAGAAAGCAGCCGCTGTGCCGCCGATGGCAGAAAACAGCTTGCTACCGCTGTACGTGAACCAATTTGAAAAGTTTTGTTGCTCCTCCGCCAATGTACACGTAGCGCCAGCGCAATCTGTTCTGTTGACCCCTTTCGGGAAAGGAGCCGATGCAGCCACTATGTTGACGCGCGTGAAGTCAGTTGCGTTACCGCCGCCGCCGGATGTGAAGTTGTAATAATGAGCCAAGGTAAAAGTTTCAGTAACAGTGGCGCAAGTATTCGGGAGGTCAGTGTTGACGGTGTCACCTTTACAAAACTCATGGCCATAGGCCACATCAGCAACAAGATTAAAAGTTACAGAAGGCGACCGCGGATTTGCAGGAGCAGCTGTGGGGGAATAAGCAGGAAAATAGCTGCCATCTGCTTTGCGCCAGGGCAAGTAAGTAACGGCTGGGTTGTAGTACTGGCTGTTAAATTTCACCGAACGTGTTCTCATTGAAGACACGTAAGTACCGTCAGCGCTGACCACTTTACTGGTGCTGCTGATACTAGGCGGCAAAAGGAAATCGGTGCTCCCACACCTCGCATCAGGTATGCATTGCTCCAGCATCGACCCAGAGTCATCAAGTGTGAACACGAGGTTTGGCGGCACAGCCGCAGTACCTGCAACCAGCGGTGCCTGTGCGACTTGTGCGTTTACAGCGCATGCAACAGCTGCAAAACTCAAAAAACCAAACAAAAGTTTTTGAAATTTATTCATAAAAGTTACCTAATATCGAAGCAAGAGTTGCATCCACGTCTCACCGCCGGCGATCACCACGCCTGCTGCATTTTTTGAAAAATCGGGGCTATAACCAATCGAAGTAATTAAAAAAGAGTCGGCGGCGCCCAGCATGCGATATCTTTCCACCATGCACATGGGCAGCGTGCGCTGAGCTCGCGTGGCGTCAACTGTTGAATCAACAAAGCTTGCAGGAACAACCATTGCAAAGGTAGTCGTCCAGTTTGCCCTTGTTTCCCATAGGTTGGGCAATCCGGTTGTGACTGTTAGTGGCAGCTCATTGATTATCAAACCCGGCCCAGCGGTGAGTACTAAGTTTTCACAGTAACGCAATCCTGCTTCAGCAGATTGAGTTGCAAGCGCACTGGTACGCAAATTGTTGGACACCTGTTCGCCGGATATCGAACTTTTAAGGGACATCAATGCCACCATCGAAATCACTACAAGCATGATCAAGGCAAAAATGAGAACCACACCTGACTGGGGTCTAGTTAACCGCGCACCAAGGCGACCGTAGAACCGAGTTACAAGCGTTTTCATTAGGAAACACCGCCACGGCTTCTAAGTGTCACCACAGTCTGGAAGACTTTTCTGATGAAGTTGTCAGTTGGGGTGACATTTGCACCAGAACAATCTTTGTATGGCGAGCCTGCAGAACCTTGACTTTGTCCCTCGCTACGCATAACAAGGCAAATGCGCACACTGATGACACGAGACCAGCGCTCATCCACAGTACCCGCAAGTGCGTCGATGGTCGTGGCATTCACATATTGCGTTACGGTATTTGAAAAAGCATCTTCACCGATGCCATAAGTAAAAACCAATCCTTCAACATATTGCATGATGGGCTGACGTGCGAATGAAGGGTGGCCATTGCCTGCGCAATAAAGCTCCGGTACTCCACTGCTGCTACCCGTCGCAACAAAAAAACGTGACTCAATCAAACTGTAGTTGGGCGCACCAGCGAAAGCAGAAGCAGTAGACGCCGTTACTGCCTGGTTCAAGCAATCAGTTGGGTCCCCGGAAGAAGGTGAGGTGTTGCTCAGATCGCCCTCGAACCGAATTGCGATCGAAGAATTGCCTGTGCCAGAGTTGCAAGTCAAAGAAGTTGTTGTACTGACTGTGGGGTTGCTAAAGCCATTGTCACAACCGCGCACGCCGGTGCCAGTGAAGTTGGTATCCGCAACGCCCCTAGGAAAATAAGCTTGCGGAAGACTAAACCCCGCCATACGCACATAGCCGGACACATAGTTCAAAGCAACTGCGGCATCCTCACTCATACGAGTTATCGATTCAGACTGCCTGCCGGTGGAACTTGTTGCGGCGTAAAGAGAAATGATAGCTATCAAAATAACCAAGCCGATGGTTATTGAAATCATCAGTTCAATAAGACCAACACCCATCTGAAGAGACTTTTTCATGTTCATATGACCGCCCTGAAGTACAAACATCTTGGCACGCTCGTGCCCGCGGCAACAGCAGCTGCGGGGCATGCGGCATTTGCTGCCAAACCGTTTGCCAATCCGACATCTGACCACATGATCCAAATATCGACCGCCAAAGGATTGACCGTGTCGCGTTGAACAAAGGCGTCTCCACCAGGCATGTTGCTGCGCAGTGCATTTCGCCATTGCGCAAGGTCAATGCTGGCAATTTCTGCGCTTGTGCAGGCGGTGGCAGTCGCACAAGTCGGTACGGTAATAACTGCCGTAGACGATGCGTAAACAGTGGTTTTATTGTAAAAGTTAGCCTTAAAGCCATCTGCATTTGCCCGCATGCGATCAGAAATGTCAAGTGACAGTTGGACACCGATTGTTTGAAATTGGGCAATCTTCGAGTATTGCAAACTAGCTATCGTCATACCGGCAAGTGCTAAAAGACCAAATGACATGATCACAATAGCAATGAGTACCTCAAGTAGAGATGCGCCAATTTGGGATTGTTTTGATTTCATTATTTGGAACCCTAACTGGCGCAAGAAGCAGTGCCATCAATCAAAATTCGGGCGCGGCCATACGGTGAAATGCAAACAAAGCGTTTCTGCTGATCGTCAAGCGAATTAGATTTGAATTCAAATTTGGAAGCGCCAGTGCGCATGAGGCCGGTAGGCCTAAATGTAAATTTATCGACCACCGATGAGCCAGTGTTAGAGATTCCGCCACTGTTGACCAACGAACCCTGCGCTTTCAGCAAGTAATCACCCGCAGTGGGGTTGTAATTGCTGTCATCCGAATCACGATTGACATATACACTCCATCCACGAGCCCAATTAGCAGTAGCCGTACCTGTGGCACAAGTGGGTGCCCCGCTTTCGGGATTGGCACTCCTGCACATAACAGCCGGAGCACCTGATTTGATGGCCTCAGAACGTGCAAATCGTATGGAGGCCATGAAAGTGTTCATATGACTTGTCACAGCATTTTTCTCAATGATGTCTCTCATCGCGGGAATTCCAACAGTTGCCAATATGGCCGCAATCGCTACAACAATCACCAACTCGATTAGTGTGAACCCACGATTAATTTGAAAATTACTCATCGGTCGATAATAAAGCTGTGAAGTTGAAAAAATAACCACCAACCGATAAACGTGCTAATGATTCGGCTAAACGGTAGCGAATTCATATCGGTTTTGGCAATCAATGAGTTCATTTTTTTGTTTAAAGAGGTGATTTTTTGTTCATGAATTCAGCTTTGATGTCAGCGGCCTCAGCCCAAACCACGGCTACACCTAACCCTGCAGTGGCCTGCATTTTGGTTGACGGCGCTCAAAACATGCTAGGCCAAGGCCAAACCCAACAGCCCGGCGGCCCACATGCTGAAATCATGGCGTTGCGCGATGCCGCCGCACGCGGCCATTCTGTTCAGGGCTGCACTGCCTATGTCACGCTAGAGCCCTGTAGCCATCAGGGCCGCACAGGGCCTTGTTGTGACGCACTGATTGCGGCTGGCGTCAAAAAGGTCGTGGCGTCAATTGCTGACCCGAATCCATTGGTGGCTGGCCGGGGTTTTGCGCGCCTGCGGGCGGCGGGTATTGAGGTTGACGTGGGGCCTGGTGCGGCGGAGTCGCGGGCGCTGAACATTGGCTTTTTCAGCCGCATGATTCGCAAAACGCCTTGGGTGCGCATGAAGGTAGCCGCGTCGCTTGACGGGCAAACTGCGCTGCTCAATGGCCAAAGCCAGTGGATCACAGGTGAGGCCGCACGCACCGATGGCCATGCCTGGCGGGCGCGCAGTTGTGCGGTGCTGACGGGCATTGGCACGGTACTGGCAGACAACCCGCGGCTGGATGTGCGTTGGGTCGATGCGATACGCCAGCCGCATGTGGTGGTGGTTGACAGCAATCTGGAGACGCCACTCGACGCTCATATTTTAGGAGCTGGTCGCGCTCGATTTATATATGCTGCAGCCCAAAATGATGCTAAAAAAGCGGCTCTTCAGGCCTTGGGGGTGGTGGTGATCCATATGCCTGATGCCAATGGCAAGGTGGACCTGGCAGGCATGCTGCGTGACCTGGCGCAACGTGAAGTCAATGAACTGCATGTGGAAGCTGGCCACAAGCTGAACGGCTCGTTCATACGTGCTGGCTTGGTCGATGAGTTTTTGCTGTACTTGGCACCCAAGCTGATGGGCTTGGGCCAAGGCATGGCCAGCTTTGGGCCACTGCAAAGCTTGTCTGAGGCGGCTCAGCTGCAATTTATGTCAACCGACAGGGTGGGCGATGACTTGCGTATACGGGCGCGGGTTGCGGGGCGTGACCAGTTTTAATGGGCCTTGAATGGCGCGGAAGTGACCTCTTTTCGGCCAAGGCCATCAGCGTTCCGTAAATCCCTGCGAAAATACACCCATGTTTACCGGAATCATCACCGGCGTGGGGCGCATCGTCGCCATCCATAGCCTGGGCAGTACCTCACACCACGGCAAGCGGCTCACCATTGAGACGCCTGTGGACTACCTCAACGACGTTGGTTTGGGCGACAGCATTGCCATCAATGGCGCTTGCATGACTGCAGTCAGCATCGATGTTGCACACAACCAGTTTGCCATCGACATATCAGCCGAGTCGCTGGACAAATCCTGTGGGCTCACAGAGCTGGGCATCATCAATCTCGAAAAAGCCCTTCGCGCCAGCGACCGGCTGGGCGGGCACATTGTGTCTGGGCATGTTGATGGTATCGGCACCGTCGCTTACTTTGCTGAAGTGGGTGAAAGTTGGGAATTGCGAATTACTGCGCCGCAAGCCCTGGCCAAATACATGGCCTACAAAGGCTCCATCACCGTCAATGGCGTGAGCCTGACCGTTAACAAAGTGAGTGACCTGGAGGATGGCTGCGAGATCAGTATCAACATCATCCCGCACACGATTGAAAACACCGCACTGGGCAGCCTGAAGGCCGGCAGTCGCGTGAACCTGGAAATTGACACCGTCGCCCGGTATGTCGAGCGCATGCTGTCGTCTGAAAGCAAACAAAAATGACCTCTGCCACCCCTGCCCTGCCAAGCGTGTCGATATCTCCCGTGGACGACATCATTGCCGACATGCGCGCCGGCAAAATCGTGATTTTGATTGACGAAGAAGACCGTGAAAACGAAGGCGATCTGGTGTTGGCCGCTGACCATGTCACGCCCGAAGCCATCAACTTCATGGCGCGTTTTGGGCGGGGTCTGATATGCCTGACGTTGACCCGCGAGCACTGTGAGCGGCTTGAGTTGCCACCCATGGTCACGCACAATGGTGGCAAGTATTCCACTGCGTTCACGGTGTCCATTGAAGCAGCCGAGGGCGTGACCACGGGTATTTCCGCGGCTGATCGTGCGCGCACTGTGCAAGCTGCGGTGGCCAGCAACGCCGCCGCCAGCGACCTGGTGCAGCCCGGCCACATCTTCCCGCTGCAAGCGGTTGACGGCGGTGTGCTGATGCGTGCTGGCCATACCGAGGCGGGTTGCGATTTGGCAGCCATGGCAGGTTGCTCGCCCGCGTCGGTGATTTGCGAAATCATGAAGGACGATGGCACGATGGCACGGCTGCCTGACTTGCTGCTGTTTGCGGCTGAACATGGCCTGAAGATTGGCACGATTGCCGCGTTGATTGAACACCGCAGCCGCAACGAATCGTTGATTGAAAAAATTGGCAGCCGGCCACTGATTACGGCTTTTGGGGAGTTCACAGCCCATGCCTTTAAAGACAAACCCAGCCAGGGCTTGCACCTGGCACTCAGCAAAGGACAGTGGCAAGCCAGTGAGGCAGTGGCTGCACGCGTGCATGAACCGCTGTCGGTACTGGATGCACTGGAAGTCGGTCGCGCCATGCATTCATGGAGTCTGGACGAGAGCCTGCGCTACATTGCCAACGCTGGCAAAGGTGTGGTGGTGCTGCTGAACTGCGGCGAAAGCGCTGCCCAGTTGCTGGCCCAGTTTGAAGGCACAGCTCGCGCCAGCCAGGCACCCGAGCGCGGCCGCATGGACCTGCGAACCTACGGTATTGGTGCGCAAATTTTGCGAGCGTGTGGCGTTCAAAAAATGAACCTGCTCGGCAACCCCAGGCGCATGCCCAGCATGGTCGGCTATGGGCTAGAGACCGCCAGCTACATCACCCGATAAGGGATTGACAAATTTAAAGGGAAACAACATGTTTGGTGCAGACAAGGGAACAGCCAACAAGCTGGAAGGCAAAAAGCTGGTGATCGGTATTGTGCAAGCCCGCTTTAATGCAAGCGTGACCAACGCGCTGGCCACTGCCTGCCTGCGCGAGTTGGCTGCGTTGGGGGTCGAGGCCAAACACATCACGCACGTCAAAGTGCCAGGCGCATTGGAAGTTGCCAATGCGCTGCAAGCCATGGCTGAAAGCAACAACTACGATGCGCTGATTGCACTGGGTTGCATCATTCGCGGTGAAACCTACCACTTTGAACTGGTTGCCAACGAAAGCGGCGCCGCCGTGACACGCGTGGCACTGGACTATCAGTTACCCATTGCCAACGCGATTTTGACGACTGAAAACATGGCGCAAGCGCAGGCTCGACAAACTGAAAAAGGCCTGGATGCTGCCCGTGTTGCCGTCGAAATGGCTAACCTGCTCAACGAGCTGGCTTAAGAAACTCACCATGCTTGACACAAAAACAACAATAAAACCCAAACGCCCGCCGCAAACTCGCACCGGACTGACCGACACCGGCGTGAAAAAAGCCGCTGACAAATCAGCCCGCACGCGCGCCCGTGAATTTGCCATGCAGGCGTTGTACCAACATTTTGTAGGTCGCAATTCTGCTGATTCGATTGATATGTTCACGCGCGATTTGGTGGGGTTTCACAAAGCCGATTCAGCGCATTACGATGCATTGCTGCATGGCTGCATTGAACAAGCTGCACAGCTTGACGCGATGATCATCCCTCTGCTGGACCGGACGATGGCGGAGATTTCGCCTGTCGAGCACTCGGTGTTGTGGATCGGTGCTTATGAGTTGAAAAATTGCCTGGACGTGCCCTGGCGCGTGGTGCTCAACGAATGCATTGAACTGGCAAAAGCTTTTGGCGGCACCGATGGCCACAAGTATGTCAATGGTGTACTGAACAAACTGGCACCCAGCTTGCGCGCCAATGAAGTCACGAACGATTCGGCTCGGCAGAAATGAGGGTCAGCCAGCGGGCTGAACGCATCGAGCCGTTTTATGTGATGGAAGTTGCCAAGGCGGCAGCTGCCATGGCCAAAGAGTTTGCACACACCCCCAAGCCGATGATTTTTTTAAACATTGGCGAGCCAGACTTTACGGCTCCGCCCCTGGTTCAAGCCGCTGCCGCCAAGGCGATTGCCAACGGTAACACCCAGTACACCCAAGCCACAGGGCTGCCTGAGTTGCGCGAAAAAATCAGTGCCTGGTATGCATCGCGTTTCAAGGTCGACATTGCCCCCAGCCGAATCGTGCTGACCGCTGGCGCATCTGCCGCGCTCCAACTCGCCTGCCTGGCATTGATCGACGCAGGCGACGAGATGCTGATGCCCGACCCCAGCTACCCGTGTAACCGCCATTTTGTAACTGCCGCTGAGGGCAAAGCAGTCTTGATACCGACGACAGCGGGCGAGCGCTTTCAATTGACCCGTGCCAAGGTTGAGGCGGCCTGGGGGGAGCGCACACGCGGCGTGCTGCTGGCCTCCCCTTCCAACCCGACAGGCACATCGATTGCGCCCGAAGAATTGCAACGCATCGCCGAATACGTGGCCAGCCGTGGCGGTATCACCATGATTGACGAGATTTACCTGGGGCTGAGCTACGAAGAACACTTTGGCCACGCCGCTTTGGCTATGCCTGGTGAGCTCGGACAAAACGTCATCAGCATCAACTCTTTTAGCAAATACTTCAACATGACCGGTTGGCGTCTCGGTTGGCTGGTGGTGCCTGAGACTTTGGTCCCGGTGATTGAGCGCATCGCGCAAAACCTGTTTATTTGCCCCAGCACCATTGCCCAACATGCGGCACTGGCCTGTTTTGAGCCCGATAGCCTGGCCGAATACGAGCGCCGCCGCAACGAATTCAAAGCCCGGCGGGACTACTTTATTCCTGAACTCAATCGGTTGGGTTTAACCGTCCCCGTCATGCCCGATGGTGCCTTTTATGCCTATGCTGATTGTTCAAAAATTGCGGCCAAATGGGGGCTGAAAGGCAGTTGGGACTTTGCATTTGAGTTGATGAAACGTGCGCACTTGGCCGTCACACCAGGCCGCGACTTTGGCCATGCTGAACCTGAAAAGTTTGTGCGTTTTTCAACGGCCAATTCGATGCCGCAGTTAAAAGAAGCTGTCGCTCGGCTGGAGTCCGTGCTTGCATAAGCCGACCTTCAGCTTTGCAATCAGGGTCTACTGGGAAGACACCGACGCAGGCGGTATTGTTTTTTATGCCAATTACCTGAAATTTTTTGAACGTGCGCGCACCGAATGGCTCAGATCTCTAGGGATTGAACAGCAGCAGCTCAAAAATCAGACAGGCGGCATGTTTGTGGTGGCCGAAACTACTCTGAAATACTTGCGCCCTGCCCGGCTCGACGATGAACTGATTGTTACGGCTCGCCTGCAAGAATGTGGGCGTGCATCCATGACAATTGAACAACAGGCACTGCTAAAAAATGAGCTGCTCTGCGAAGGCACGATTCGTATTGGCTGGGTAAATTCGACCAGCATGCAACCTGCGCGGATTCCGCAAAATATCATTGAAAGTTTGAGAAAGCCCACATGAACCAAGACCTGTCGATTGTTAACCTGCTTTTAAACGCCAGCTGGGTTGTGCAGGCCGTTGTGGCGCTGCTGGTGGGTGTGTCGATTGCCAGCTGGGCCGCCATCATCCGCAAAATCATGGCACTTAAAAAAGTGCAAAACCTCAATGAAGAATTTGACCGCGAGTTCTGGTCAGGCACCAGCCTGAACGACCTGTCTGCAGCTGCAGCACAAAACGCCAAACTGTCCGGCCCGATGGAACGCATATTTGCCAGCGGCATGCGTGAATACCAAAAACTTCGCGAGCGCCGCATTACAGATGCTGGCACGCTGATGGACGGCGCCCGCCGCGCCATGCGCGCCAGCTACCAGCGCGAGGTCGATGCGATTGAATCGAACCTCTCTTTTTTGGCCACCGTCGGCTCGGTCTCGCCCTACGTGGGTTTGTTTGGCACGGTCTGGGGCATCATGCATGCCTTCACCGGTCTGGCGTCTCTGGAGCAAGTCACGCTGGCCACAGTCGCACCGGGCATTGCCGAGGCTTTGGTGGCCACGGCCATTGGCTTGTTTGCTGCGATTCCGGCTGTCGTGGCGTACAACCGTTTTGCACATGACATTGACCGCATTGCGAACAAGCTGGAAACGTTTATTGAAGAGTTCTCCAACATCTTGCAGCGCAACCTGGGGGCGCAATCCCCCTCAGGGCACTAGTTGTGGCGTCCGTCAATACTCGAGGCCGGGGCCGCCGCACCATCAGTGAAATCAACATGGTGCCCTTCATTGACGTGATGCTGGTGCTGCTGATTATTTTCATGGTCACAGCCCCGCTGATCACACCCAGCATGATTGCCCTGCCCAAGGTGGGCAAAGCCGCTGCGCAGCCGCAAAGCCCGGTGCAAATCATGATCGGCAAAGACGGGGCAATTCAGATCAGGCTCAAAACGAACGCAACGCCGAGCAACGTCGACAGCGTGGCAGCAGACATTGCCAGGCTGGAGCCCAAAGTCAAACTGGCAGCGGCTGATGCTGTGCCGGTGGTCATCAGCGCTGACAAGTCCATCAAATACGAGACCGTGGTCAAGGTGATGGACAACCTGCAAAAAGCCGGTGTCACGCGCGTTGGCCTGTCGGTGCAAACCAGCAAATAACCGGCAACACACGCCCGCCATGCCCAGCGCCTTGGACCGCATCGACATCGCCCCGCCGCGTGATGCGGGGGCCATTCGCTCGTTTGCCCTGGCACTGCTCATTCATGCCGCGCTCATCATCGCGCTGACCTGGGGTGTGAACTGGAAGCGCAGCGACAGCGCCGCCACGTTTGGGGCTGAGCTGTGGGCCACTGCGCCGCAAGAAGCTGCCCCGATCACACCCGCACGAGAAGAAGCTGCCCCCCTGCCAACGCCTGTGATCAAACCGCCTGTCCTGCAAACACCACCCGAGCAGACGCCGAATGTTGACATTGCACTGGAGCAGGAAAAAAAGCGCAAGCAGCTCAAAGACCAAAAGATTGAACAAGAGAAAATTGCTCGCGACAAGGCCAAGGTTTCGCAGGCGCAGGCTGACAAGGCGCAGCTGCTAAAAGCTGAGCAGCTCAAAGATGAACAATTAACCAAAGCCGAACAGCTCAAAGCCGATGCGCTTAAAGCCAAACAGTCACAGCAGGCAGCCGACAAGCAGCGCGAAGACAACTTGAAGCGGCTCAATGACATGATGGCCAAAGCAGGCGGCAGCCCGCAAGGCGACAGCACCAGCCGCGCCACAGCGGGCGGCAGGGGCAGTTCCAGAACTTACAGCGCCATTGCCAACGCAGCCATCAAACCGAATGTGGTGTTTACAGAAGAGTTTGAAGGCAACCCGCTGGCCAAGGTAGAGGTGCGGCTGCAATCCGATGGCACCATCATCAGCTCGCGCGTGGTGCAGCCCAGCGGCAATAAGAACTGGGACAACGCGGTGCTCAATGCCGTCATTCGTACCCGCGTGATGCCCAAAGACGTGGACGGCACGCTGCCCGATACGATTTTGATCCTGGAATTCAAACCGCGCTTCTAGTTTAGTGGCACAAGGGTGAGATGAAAGCGCTATTATTTCAGGAGCTGCTTGCGCATGTATTCATTGGCCAAAAGGCTGATTTGATACCTAAAAACAGCCTTTTCCAGTGATTTTCAGGCCTTTTTAGCCCCATCAATCACCTCCGCCGCAGCGCGGTAGGCTTCAGCCGCCGCTGGCACGCCGCAGTAAATGCTGGCGTGCAGCAGCACTTCAGATATTTCAGCGGGCGTTGCGCCGTTGTTCAGTGCCCCGCGCACATGACCTTTCAGCTCATGCAGCTTGCCCATCGCCGTCAACATGGCCACGGTGATCAGACTGCGGGTTTTCAGGTCAAGCCCTGGCCGCTGCCACACATCGCCCCAGGCGTTTTTGGTGATGTAGTGCTGGATAGGCAGGGTGAAGTCTGTGGCGTTGCCAAAGGCGTTGGCCACAAAATCTTCACCCATCACCTGCTTGCGGGTAGCCAGGCCTTGTTTGAAATCAGCGCTGTTTTCAATCGTCATCTTGCATCCTTAAAAACATTCAGAATAATCGAAACAAAAAAGCCCGCCGCTGTCTGTACTGCGACGGGCTTGAAGTCGATGCGTTTACTTCAGGTCAAAGCGGTCAAGGTTCATCACCTTCACCCAAACGGCCACAAAGTCGCGTACAAAGGCTTCGTGTGCGTCGCTGCTGGCATACACCTCAGCCAGCGCACGCAGCTGGGAGTTGGAGCCAAAAACCAGGTCGTTCACCGTCGCTGTCCATTTGATCTGGCCCGTCTTGCGGTCACGGCCTTGCATCACATCGCCGGACTTTTCCCATACCCTGCGCATGTCCAGCAGATTGACAAAGAAATCGTTGGTCAAGGCTTCCGTCCGCTGGGTGAAGATGCCGTGCTTTGTTTGCCCAACATTGGCATTCAAGGCACGCATGCCACCGACCAACACCGTCATCTCAGGCGCAGTCAGTGTTAGCAGGTTGGCTTTGTCTATCAGCAACTCGGCGGCAAAAGCCTCATGCCCAGGGCGCAGGTAGTTGCGAAAGCCGTCGGCCGTCGGCTCCAGCACGGCGAATGACTCGACATCGGTTTGATCCTGCCGTGCGTCAATGCGGCCAGGCGAAAAGTCAACGCTAGCGTTGACACCGGCTTTTTTGGCAGCCGCCTCGACGGCAGCCGCGCCGCCCAGCACGATCAAGTCGGCCAGCGAGAG
>JANMIH010000395.1:0-5968 GCA_031375685.1 Polaromonas sp.
GGAGCCCGCGTCGTTGTCCCGCCTTGCTGGGCACGCCGGGCGCGGCACACTCGGGCGCATCCAACTGCTTTTTCAAGGTTAAAAGCAGCCCCTCGTTTAACAGCGCTTCCACAATTTCGGCCTGACGCACATCGCGTCGCCGTTTTGCATCGGGTCTGTGCTTCGCGTTGTCGGCCATCCAGCGTTTGAAGCTCACGAAAACAGTGGGGTCAATCGTGCGCATCAGCGCCATGCGCCCGGTTGCTGAGATGACCAGGTGCTCAAACAAAGGCGTACTTGTCAGCACAGCCGCACGTTCGGCCTGCACGGGCCACAGGTCCTCCACGTCATCCGTGAATCGAAACGGGTGAAGGTCGCCTTCCGCATTTTCGCGGCGCAGAAAGTCCACCTCAAACCCCTTGTCGTCAATTGCGGTTTCGTTCTGCCCTTCCTTGCGCCTAAAACTGGGCTAGGCCCTTTGCAGCACCTGCAGCATTGACTTGTCGAGCTTGGCCATGGTGGTGACAAAGCTTACCCGTCGTCCGGCATCCCACAGCAGGTCCACATCCTGTGTAGCAAGCGCTCCCTGAACAATACGAACGCCTGCAGCCGTCTCGTAAGCGTACAGAGCGTGGGTACCAACCACTCTGAAATGCTCCCCCAAACCAGAATCCTCAAGCGCTTGCAGCACAGCGACGACTTTGGACGGCACACGGCCGGCCTTGACCGCTTTGTTCAATCGAACAGCCTCCTTCAAGGCCGCCTGCAGTGACTTCAGTCGCAACTCTATTGCGGTCTTGCGCTCTATGAAATCATTAAATATTGCTTCTGTCCTGGCAGAGCGGGGGCCGATGCGGGTTTGACGGTTGTCAGGCAGGGTCTTAACGAGATACTCGTATTCTCCCTGGCGCTTCCAGTACATGCCGCCCACATAAGGTCGCGCTTCCTTGTCAGCGCGCCGCAACTCTTCGAAGATGGTGGACGCGTCTATGACTTGCCGGGCGGCATTGTCTGAAATGGGTAAATAGTCCATTGGCCGTATAAATGTTGTTTTTGTATTTTGTACGGCTAATCCAATAAAATCAACAAGTTAAAGAACAATTTTCAACATCAATAACCCTGCCAACAGTAGAGGCAACCCCTTGTGTAACCCAGCCTGACCCGCTGGAGATTTTTACGTCATCTGGCTAGCTTAACGGCACAAAGCCCGGTAGTAATAGCTACTCAGTGGCTACAAGGAGCAAAAACAATCCAGAAAACAAAAAACCCTGCTATTTTTAAAGTAGCAGGGTTTCTATGTGCCGTAAGGCTTTATTTCTGGTGGCCTGGGGCGGAATCGAACCACCGACACAAGGATTTTCAATCCTCTGCTCTACCGACTGAGCTACCGGGCCAAGCCAAACATTATATAACAGGCCGAAGGTTCTTTAGCCGCCCCGTTTGCCGCGTGTGAGGTCTACGCCTAATTGTTTGAGTTTTCGGTACAAGTGCGTGCGCTCAAGACCCGTTTTTTCAGCCACGCGGGTCATGGAGCCGCCTTCTTTGGTCAAATGAAATTCAAAATAGGCTTTTTCAAATTCGTCTCTGGCATCACGCAAGGGCTTTTCGAGCAGAAAGCTTTGGGTGGCTTGCGGGCCAATTTCAACCGCGACGGGCAGACTGCTGCCCGTCGCGGTTTCTATGGCACGGCCGACAGGGCTGCCAACAGCGCCCAAAATCAAAGGCTTGCGCGTGACCGCTTTGAGCAGCCCTTGCTCTACCGCCTTGAGCAGCTTTTGCAGGGTGATGGGCTTCTCTAAAAAAGCCGTCGCACCGATTTTGGTGGCCTCTACGGCGGTATCAATGGTGGCGTGGCCGCTCATCATGATGACGGGCATGCTCAAGAGGCCGCTGGACGACCACTCTTTGAGCAGTGTCACGCCATCCGTGTCTGGCATCCAGATGTCGAGCAGTACCAAGTCGGGCTTGCTGCGGTTGCGCGCAGCGCGTGCCTGGGCGGCGTTTTCAGCCAACTCGACCTGATGGCCCTCGTCGTTGAGAATTTCTGAAAGCAGGTCGCGTATGCCCAGCTCGTCGTCGACCACCAGAATGTTTGCCATATTGAATCGTTGTGTGCCGTTTGTTAAATGTGTTGTCAGGTCGCAACCACAAATGATAACGACACTTGGGCACCAGAAATGACACCTTCTGTAACACGGTTGGAAATATCAACGCGCGCGCCGTGCTCATCCGCGATTTTTTTGACGACCGCCAATCCCAAACCTGTGCCCTTAACTTTGGTGGTGACGTAAGGCTCAAAGGCGCGCTTGAGAATGTGCTCAGGAAAGCCGCTGCCGCTGTCACGCACAGACAAACGCACCCGCGATGACGATTTGGAATAGTCGGTTTTGATCATCACCTGTGCGCCGGGCACGCCTTCTTGCGCATCCTGCGCGTTTTGCACCAGGTTATGAATCACCTGGCGCAATTGCTGTGCATCGCCCTTGATGAGTGGCGCATTGACATCAAGCTCAGCCTGCACGGGCACCACTGCGTTGTCGACACCGTAGAGTTGAATCACGTCGCTGATCAGCGCGTTCAAGTCAACGGGCTTCAATTCGGCGGCGGGTAGCCGCGCGTAGTCACGAAACTCATTGACCAGCCGCTTCATGGCATCGACCTGGTCAACGATGGTTTTGACCGATTTTCTCAAGAGCGCCTGCTCCGTATCGGCCAGCTTGCCGCCCAGCTTCATTTCCAGCCGCTCTGCTGACAACTGAATCGGTGTCAATGGGTTTTTGATTTCGTGGGCTAACCTGCGAGCCACCTCACCCCAAGCCTGGGCACGTTGGGCCGAGACCATTTCTGACACGTCGTCGAACACCAGCAAAAACTCTTCTGCGCCCGGCATTTTTGCACCACGCGCTATTAATGTAATGGCATTGTCGGGCGAGCCCGGCATGGCTGTGTTCAGCTCAAACGACTGTTGCCACTGCTCCTGGCCGTGCGGCGCATTCACATCCTTTAAAAAATCAGCAAACTGCGCACTCACATCTTTGGCAAACAAGTCCAACCCAGGCACCTCACCCAGCGGTTGGCCGTGGTACGCGGCCATCGGCGCACGCAAGATACGCGTCGCGCCCGGGTTGCTGGATTGAATGCGTCCTTGACTGTCCAGCACAATCACGCCGGCCGTGAGGTTGTCCAAAATGGTTTGCAAATTAGCCCGTGCGGCATCGACCTGACTCATGCTCAGTTGCACCGCGGTTCGCGCATCGCTGAGCTGCTGCGTCATGTCGGCAAACGAGCGCGTCAAACCGCCCAGCTCGTCCTTGCCCTGCAGCGCGGCCTTGGGTGTCAGGTCGCCCAGCGCCACCTGGCGCACACCATCGGCCAGCACCAGCAGCGGCTTGGCAAGCTGGTTACCCAGCAGTACCGCCATCAGCACTGCGCCAAACACCGCCAGAAACAAACTGAGCGTGAGTGTGCCAATGTACATTTGGCGCAATCCGCCGCGCGCCAGCGCCCGCTCCTGGTACTCACGATTGGCTTCTTGCACCGCAATGGCGTTGGCCACCACACTGGCCGGAATCGCCTGTGTGACCTGCAAAAAGCGCGACTCGCCCGTCAGCCCCACATTGGCACTGCTGACCAGCGCCACCGCCTGAATACGCCCCGTCGATGCAGGAGTTGATGCCGCCGTCTGACCGCCAGACAGCTCGTCCAAGCCTTCAATCTGTGTGGCCACACGCTGGGCTCTGGCATTGCGAAACAGCGCGGGTGCGGGCCGCTCCGGGTTGATTTTGAAACGTGAATCGCCGACGCTGGTAATGACCTGCCCGCCAGCCGTCCACAGCACCACATCACTGGCCGATAGCTGGTCGCGCAAGCGCTCCAGCGCCAAGCCTGCGCTGCTATCGGGCGTTTCTGACAACTGGGTGGCTGCCTGGCGGGTTTTGCTGGCCAGATCAGCGGCCATCGCGTCCAGCGTGGCGCGACCCAAATTCAAGCCCGCGTCCAGCGCGCCTTCTACCTTGACGTCAAACCAGCTTTCAATCGAGCGGGACACAAACTGATAGGAGACCACATAAATCATCAAGCCAGGCATCAGCCCAACCAGCGCAAAAATGGCCGCCAGCTTGACCAGCAAACGGCTGCCAAAGCGGCCCTGGCGCAACCTCAAATAAAGGCGCAGCACAATCCAGCCGATCACCGTCAGCAGCAAGGCGGCCACTGCAATATTGAGCACCAGCAGCCGCGCATAGTTGCGCTCGTAAAGCTCGCGGTTGCCAGTAGCTTGCGTCAGTAAAAACAGCAGCACCAGGCTGAGCGCCAGCACCGCACCCGCACCGACACCCACTGTCCAGCGAAAAGCCGGGCTGCTTTTGATGGATTCAGCCTGGCCTTTCAAGCTCACTTGTCAGCCTCTTTGACAAGTGGCAACGCAGCCCTGGGTTTGGCGGCACCAAGTTGCAAACGCTCGTTTTGCTGGGCAGTGATCGTCCAGTCCTTTTGGCCAGCCACGCCAATTTGAAAAGGCCTGGGCAACTGTGACAAGTCTAGAAAGAAACTGAATTCCAGCTTGTGCGCCACATCAACCTCGACCTCGGTGTTGTCGGCTATTCGCCAGCGTGACAAGCGCTGCACCGCTGACAAGGCTTCTGGCAGCGAGTCATAGTTTTGATTCAGGGTGGCGCGCAAACCGGCAGAGTTGTTGATCAGCCCGCTGACAATGTTGACACGCCAGCGCCGCGTTAAAGGCTGGTACGCGAGCCGGATGGTACGGGTGGCACTGGCCACGCGCTTGTCGGCCCAGTACCAGCGGCTGAGGTAAATGTCCGCTTCTGCCACGAAAAACATCGGAATGCCCTTTAACAAGGCGTCTTCCACAACGGCTGGCAAGTCAAACCGGACGATGGCCGAGAGATAAACGCCATCGTCGGCTCGCTCCACGCTGAACTGGGTCAGCTCGGCGGCACGGGTGGCTTGACTGAAAAATAATAAAAAAGCGCACGCCAAACCCGCGCAGAAACACCGCACGGCAGCATCAAGTGCTGTGCTTTTGAAGAAGGGCGTAATAAAAACCGTCGTGCTCACGCATCAAATTGTCATGTATGACAGCACCCGGTACGCTGATTTGGGGCAGTAAATGCCCCGGCGAGGGCATTAATCGGGCGTCGGTGTGGCGTGCAAGAAACGTTTGTATCTGACTGTCACCTTCGGACCTGAAAACCGAGCAGGTGCAGTAGACCATCGCACCGCCCGGTTTTAAGAGCAGCCAAAGCGTTTGCAGCAGCTGCGCCTGGATGCTGGCCAGCTGCGCAATGTCGGTCGGCCGGCGCAGCCAGCGCACGTCGGGGTGGCGCCGCACGATACCGGATGCCGTACACGGTGCGTCGAGCAGGATGCCGTCAAAAAGCTGGCCGTCCCACCAGGTGTTGGGCTGAGCAGCATCACCGACCACGATGTGAGCCTGCAAACCCAAGCGCTGCAGGTTTTGGGCCACTCTTTCGCAGCGGCGGGCATCAATGTCCAGCGCGGTGACCCGGTTGTTGCCCAACTCCAGCAGGTGCGCGGTTTTGCCGCCAGGCGCGGCGCAGGCGTCCAGAATATGGCGTTGTCGATTTGTTGGCAACGCATTCAGCAACAACGGTGCAGCCAATTGCGCCGCCGCGTCTTGCACTGAAAAGTGGCCTTCAGCGTAGCCCGGTAAAGACGGCACTGCCACCGCATAGGTCAAAATAACGCCCTGCTCACCCACCTGACTTGCTTCAATATTCAGAGCTGCCAGCGCTTGTATATATTGATCTGAAGTCGTTTTTTGTGTGTTAACACGCAGCACCAGAGGTGCCTTGGCATTGTTGGCACGCAAAATGGTTTGCCACTGCTCGGGGTGGTCTTTGCGCACCCGGTCCACCCACCACTGCGGGTGGTTCCACACCGCTTGCGGGTTGGCATCGGTTTTAGACACCAGCTCGTCACGCTCGCGCAAGAACCGCCGCAGGCAGCC
>JANMIH010000505.1:0-2415 GCA_031375685.1 Polaromonas sp.
GACCACGGTGGCCAATGTTCTGGTCACCATGGCGCTGGGGCCGTTGTTGACGGCGGTGGTCGCGCGCATATTCACCGGTCACCGCATTGCTGGCCGCACCTGGCTGGCCATTGCATTGGCAGGCGTCGGCATTGTCTGGATGTATGGCGGGCAGGCTGACTTGTCGGCTCAACTGACGGGCACGCTCGTTGCCTTGTTGGTACCGATAGCCGCTGCCGGCAACTGGACGGTGGTACAGCACAGTCAGGCGCATGGGCAAAAGATTGACCTGATACCTGCTGTGCTGGTAGGCGCGGTTATTTCGTCACTGGTCACACTGCCGCTGGCTTGGCCTTTTGCAGCAACGCCGCATGATGTTGGCTTGCTGGCTTTTTTGGGGCTGACGCAACTGGCCATTCCCTGCGTGCTGTCGGTTTGGTGCGCCTCCAAACTCAAAGCGCCTGAAATCTCGTTGCTGGCGCTGCTGGAAATCATTTTTGGTATCTTGCTCGTGTGGGTGGGAGCAGGTGAGGCGCCTGGCGACAGCGTGCTGTATGGCGGTGCGCTGGTGATAGGCGCGCTGGTGCTGAACGAAATTTTGGGATGGAAAGACAAAGCATGACGACAACAACTTCGACGGACATTCTGGTTGAACAACGCGGCAATGCGGGGCTGATCACGCTCAATCGGCCCAAGGCGTTGAATGCCCTGAGCTTGCAAATGGTGCGGGACATCACGGCAGCTTTAAAAAGCTGGCGCGACGATCCGTCAGTTGAGCTGGTGGCGATTCGCGGCACCAACAAGGTTGGCAAACCGGGCACGCCCGAGGCGCTGTTTGGCGGCTTTTGCGCGGGCGGTGACATCCGGTTCTTCCATGCCGCGGCACTGGCAGGCGACACCGCACTGGATGATTTTTTTACCGAAGAATACGCCCTCAACCACCTGATTCACAACTACCCCAAACCGTACATTGCGTTTATGGATGGCGTGGTGATGGGCGGCGGCATGGGGCTGAGCCAGGGTGCAAAGTTAAGAATCGTCACCGAGCACACCAAGATGGCGATGCCCGAGACCAACATCGGCTTGTTCCCAGACGTCGGCGGCGGCTACTTTTTAAGCCGCTGCCCCGGCCATGTGGGTGAGTACCTGGCGCTGACGGGCGAGGTGATCAGTGCTGACGAGGCGATTGACTATGGCCTGGCAGATCTGAAAGTTGACTCGGTCAGCTTGCCGGCGCTTTGGGACCAGCTCGGCAGCGTTTCTTTCAATGACTGGAATGCTATTATTTCAGGATCTGTTTGCGCCCGTCAACAGGGCGCCACAGCCCTAAAACAACCTCAAATTGAGGCTCATTTTGGCCTTTTGAGGGTCAAACACATCATTGACAGCCTGGAAAAGGCCAAAGATGACATCTGGGCCAAAAAGACCGCCGCTGTGCTGCGCAAACGCTCACCGCTGATGCTGCACGTCACGCTGGAGCAGATCCGCAAGGCGAGGGGCATGACGCTGGCTGACGACCTGCGCATGGAGCGAGACATGGTGCACAACTGCTTTTATCTTCGTTCTGGTACAGCCAGCGAAACGGTGGAAGGCATCCGGGCGCTTGCGGTTGACATAGATTACTCACCCAAGTGGAGCCCAGAGCGGATCGAAGACGTCAAACCCGGTATGGCCGATGCGTTTTTTGTCAGTCCCTGGGCTGCTGATGTGCACCCGCTGCGCAGTTTGACCTAGCGATTTCCCGACTTCATCGCCCGCTGAACTTCCCGCTTGCCCTCGCGGTCTTTGATCGTGTCGCGCTTGTCGTGCTCGCCTTTGCCTTTTGCCAGGCCAATTTCGCACTTCACCTTGCCGGCCTTCCAGTGCATGTCCAGCGGCACCAGGGTAAAGCCCTTTTGTTCGACCTTGCCCATTAACCGCTTGATCTCGGCCTTGTGCATCAACAGCTTTTTGGTACGCACCTTGTCTGGCGTGACGTGAGTTGATGCCGTGCCCAGCGGGTTGATCTGGCAACCGATGATGAAAACCTCGCCATTTCTGATCACCACATAGCCGTCAGTCAGTTGCACCTTGCCTTCGCGCACTGACTTGACTTCCCACCCCTCTAGCACCATGCCGGCTTCAAAGCGCTCTTCAATGTGGTAGTTGAACATCGCCTTTTTGTTGTCAGCAATGCGCGTGGCTGCGGCCGCCTGTTTGCTGGAGACTTTGACCGGGCGGTTGTCTTTTGATTTGCCAGACGACGTGGCGTCAGCCTTTTTGGATGGAGAGTTGTCTTTGGTAGCCATGGCTTTGAAATGGGGTTGCCATCGACCAATACAATCGTGCGCAACTCTCGATTGTATGAAAACCGTTCACAAGTCCGTTTTAATCTGGTACAGCGCTGCTGAAATGTTTGCCTTGGTCACAGATGTGGCCAGTTACCCGCAGTTTTTA
>JANMIH010000514.1:0-3185 GCA_031375685.1 Polaromonas sp.
AAAAACGCTGACCTTGCGCTAAATTTTCATCGTCAATTCAGTAACGTCGCGTTGTTCGGGCTATAATGCAAGACTTGTCGGAGTGTGGCGCAGTCTGGTAGCGCACCTGGTTTGGGACCAGGGGGTCCAAGGTTCGAATCCTTGTACTCCGACCAAAAAAATCTAAAAAAGCTCACTCAAAGGTGGGCTTTTTTTACATCTGCTGCCAGATTTCCGCTATCTTCAGCATTTGACCGTCATTTCTGCCCGTAGCTCAGTCGGATAGAGCATCAGCCTTCTAAGCTGAGGGTCGGGGGTTCGATCCCCTCCGGGCAGACCAGCGATCGCACCCGTCAGTCTGTTGCAAGTCCTTTGTTCATAATTATGAATTCAGTTTCAAATTCATGCGGGCAACATTGAGAGACAAACCATGCAAACACCAGCCATCAGCTACGCCGACTTCTACAAGCAGTCCATTGACCAGCCCGATGAATTCTGGACAGAGCAAGCCAGGCTGATTGACTGGTTTGAGCCTTTTACCCGCGTGTGCAACAACGACAACCCGCCGTTTGCAAAATGGTTTGAAGGCGGCACAACCAATTTGTGCCACAACGCGGTTGACCGACACCTCGACACGCGCGGCGACCAGGCGGCGCTGATTTATGTGTCGAGCGAAACGGGCGTCGAAAAAACCTGCAGTTTTAAAGAACTGCACCTGGAGGTGCAGCGCCTGGCGGCCAGCCTGAAAGCGATGGGTGTGGTGCCGGGGGACAGGGTGCTGATTTACATGCCCATGATTGCCGAAGCCGCATTTGCCATGCTGGCCTGCGCGCGGATTGGCGCGATTCATTGTGTCGTGTTTGGCGGCTTTGCCAGCGGATCGCTGGCGTCGCGGATTGACGACGCCACGCCAAAAGTCATCGTCAGTGCCGATGCAGGATCGCGCGGCGGCAAAGTGGTGGCTTACAAGCCGTTGCTCGATGAAGCCATCCGCCTGTCAAGCCACAAACCAGAAGCCGTGCTGTTGGTAAACCGGGCGCTTGCGGCGATGGACATGACGCCTGGCCGCGACCTGCGCTGGGCTGACCTGCGTGCCAAGTACATGCATGCCCAGGTGCCATGCGAGGCGATGGATTCAACCGCCATCAGCTACACCATCTACACCAGCGGCACCACCGGCAAGCCCAAAGGCGTGCAGCGCGACACGGGCGGTTACGCGGTAGCGCTGGCGGCCAGCATGCAGCATATTTTTGATTGCAAGGCTGGTGAAACCTATTTTTCGACCAGCGACATTGGCTGGGTCGTCGGCCACAGTTACATCATTTACGGCCCGCTGATTGCGGGCATGGCGACCATCATGTATGAGGGCCTGCCGACTCAGGGCATGGACGGCCAGCCCAATGGCGGCATCTGGTGGAGTCTGGTTGAAAAGTACAAAGTCACGGCCATGTTCAGCGCTCCCACGGCGGTGCGGGTGTTGAAAAAGCAGGATCCCGCGCTGCTTAAAAAATATGACCTCAGCAGCTTGCGCGCTTTGTACCTGGCCGGTGAGCCACTGGATGAGCCTACAGCCCGGTGGATCAGCGAGGGTTTGAACGTGCCCATCATTGACAACTATTGGCAAACCGAGACGGGCTGGCCGCTGATCACCATCGCCAATGGTGTGGAGAAGAAAGCCAGCAAATTTGGCAGCCCTGGCATCCCGATGTACGGCTACCGCGTGAAAATCTTGCACGAAACAACTGGTGAAGAGCTGACCCAGCCGAATGAAAAAGGCGTCGTCGTGATTGAAGGCCCAACGCCACCGGGCTTCATGCAAACCATCTGGAAAGACGATGCGCGTTTTGTCAACACTTACTGGAAAAGTGTGCCCGGCAAGATGGTGTACAGCACCTTTGACTGGGGTATCCGCGATGAAGACGGGTATTACTTTATTTTGGGCCGAACCGATGATGTGATCAATGTGGCGGGTCACCGTCTGGGCACGCGTGAGATCGAAGAAAGCATTTCAGGCCACGCGGGTGTGGCTGAAGTGGCTGTGGTCGGCGTGGCCGACACGCTCAAAGGTCAGGTGGCGATGGCCTTTGCAGTGCCCAGAGATTCAGCTGTGTTGACCGACGACGCGGCGGTCCTGAAGCTGGAGGGCGAAATCATGAAGCGGGTCGATGGGGATTTGGGCGCGGTGGCTCGGCCATCACGGGTGCGCTTTGTATCCGCGCTGCCCAAAACCCGCAGCGGCAAAATGCTGCGCCGCGCGATTCAGGCGGTGTGTGAAGGCCGTGAGGCAGGCGATTTGACAACGATGGATGACCCTGCGGCGTTGGAGCAGATCAGCAAACTTGTTCGGGTCTGATAGTTCATCGCCCCTTTTTGATGTCGTTTGTTTGCCATTTTTTGTGGCTTCCGTCTTTGTATTGAGATGATCAGGGTAAATCAGAATACTCGCAACACATCTCGTCGTCCAGAATATCAGTCATTACTTATATTTCAAAGCGATGACAAAAACATCTCATGCCGCAGCCTCAGCCGAAAGTCGCGTTTTTACGCTGGCAGCAGAGCTTTTTGCGGTGCTTGCGACACCCATACGCCTGCAAATCCTGAGCGCTGTTTGCGAGCAGGAAAAGTCAGTCACCCAGTTGCTGCTGGAGATTGACACCACCCAGCCCAATTTATCTCAGCACCTGGCGGTGCTGTTCAAGACCGGTGTGTTGGCCAAGCGCAAAGACGGCACGCAGGTCTTTTACCGGGTGCAGAGCGAAAAGGCGGTGGCCTTGTGCCGTGGCGTCTGTACGCAAATTGCCATTGAGATGGATGAGCCTGATGCCGTGCCTGACGGTCAGGCGCTCAGCCCCCGATCACCTGTTATGGCGTGATGGTGATGTTCAATCGATTCATCCAACGCGCGCCAGAAAACTTTTTGACGGCCCAGCAGATCAAGGATGTCACAGCGGGCAGGCGCGGGTTTTTGGCCAGCGCTCTTGCTGCTGCGGTGGCGGGTGCCCAGGCGCAAACCCAGGTTTCAGCATCTGCTGGTGACCCCAACATTCTGAACTTGCCCGCCCACAGCAAAGGTTTGGGTCAACCTGTGGCGGCGCGCCCTTACGGCTTGCCCAGTGAATTTGAAAAAAACCTGCAACGCCGTGAAAGCCCAGGCCTGACACGTGTGGGCGCGGCCAGCGTCAGCTTTGCCCCACTGCAGTCGCGGT
>JANMIH010000515.1:0-8459 GCA_031375685.1 Polaromonas sp.
TGCTGCAGCCGGGTTCGCGCCATTCAAAGCCCGCAGCCTTGAAGATCACGTCCAGTCCTTCGCGCTCGGCCTGTTCTTTGACCAGGCCTGAACCCGGAACCACCATGGCCAGCTTGATATTTTTGGCAACTTTCTGGCCAATCTTTTTTACCACTGCGGCGGCTTCGCGTATGTCTTCGATCCGGCTGTTGGTGCAGCTGCCGATGAAGACTTTGTCTACGTACAGGTCGTTCAAAGCCTTGCCTGGCTGAAGGTTCATGTACTTCAATGCACGTTCAATCGCATCGCGCTTGTTGGCGTCTTTTTCCTTGTCGGGGTCGGGCACGATGTCGTTGATCGAAAGCACCATTTCAGGCGAGGTGCCCCAGGTGACTTGCGGCGTGATCTGGCTCGCGTCCAGCTCGACCACCTTGTCAAACACCGCATCAGCGTCTGACTGGAGGGTTGACCAATATTTAACGGCCATGTCCCATTCCAGGCCTGTGGGTGACAGTAAGCGGCCCTTGCAGTAATCAATTGTTTTTTGATCCACCGCGACCAGCCCAGCCCGCGCTCCTGCCTCAATCGCCATGTTGCAGACCGTCATGCGGCCTTCCATGCTCAGCGCCCGGATGGCCGCGCCAGCAAACTCAATCGTATAACCGGTACCGCCCGCTGTGCCGATTTTGCCGATGATGGCCAGCACGATGTCTTTGCCGGTGCAGCCAAGGGGCAGTGTGCCTTCAACCTTGATGAGCAGGTTTTTTGCTTTTTTGGCCAGCAGCGTATTGGTGGCCAGCACATGTTCGACCTCAGAGGTGCCAATACCGTGCGCCAGAGCGCCAAACGCACCGTGAGTAGAGGTGTGCGAGTCGCCGCAAACGACTGTCATGCCAGGCAATGTCGCGCCGTTTTCAGGCCCCATCACGTGCACGATGCCCTGCCGCTTTGACAGGAATGGAAAGAACGCCGCAGCGCCGTGTTCCTTGATGTTGGCGTCCAGCGTGGTGATTTGCTCCTTGCTCACCAGGTCGGTGATGCCGTCGTAGCCCAGCGCCCAGCCGGTGGTGGGCGTGTTGTGGTCAGCCGTGGCCACGATCGAGCTGATACGCCAAACCTTGCGCTTGGCTTCGCGCAGGCCTTCAAAGGCTTGCGGGCTGGTAACCTCATGCACCAGGTGGCGGTCGATGTAGAGGATGGACGTGCCGTCATCTTCAGTGTGGATGACATGTTCATCCCAGATTTTGTCGTAGAGAGTTTTGGCCATTGATTGCTTTCGAAGACGCCTATTTTATGTGACATGCAAGCGTCAGAAGCAATCGCTCAACTGGCCCAAAGTTAACGCCGGGGGCGACCAACAACGCGCCAACAGACTCGGGCTTAAATGCCTTTTAAATGGGCCAATGAGTTTGTCTGTCAGCAGCCATGTATAAAAAACAAAACCCGCTGATGGCAACATCAGCGGGTTTTGTATTGGACTGGCCTTGATCAGCGCTGGGCCAAAGGCTTGACGTCGCGTGACACCGAGCCAGTGAACAATTGGCGTGGACGGCCAATCTTGTACTCCGGGTCGCCAATCATTTCATTGAGTTGGGCAATCCAGCCGACGGTACGCGCCAGTGCAAAGATTGCGGTGAACAGCGGGACAGGAATGCCAATGGCACGCTGCACGATGCCAGAATAAAAGTCGACGTTGGGGTAAAGCTTGCGGCTGACGAAGTAATCGTCTTCCAGGGCAATCTTTTCCAGGGCCATGGCCAGCTTGAAGAGAGGGTCGTTTTGCAGACCCATTTCCAGCAGCACTTCTTTGCAGGTTTCCTGCATCAGTTTGGCGCGTGGGTCGTAGTTTTTGTAAACGCGGTGGCCAAAACCCATCAGCTTGACGCCCGAGTTCTTGTCTTTGACCTGCTTGATGAACTCACCAATTTTCTCAATGCCACCGTTCTTTTGAATGTCGCCCAGCATGTTCAGTGCGGCTTCATTCGCGCCGCCATGGGCCGGGCCCCACAGGCAGGCCACGCCCGCGGCAATGGCTGCAAACGGGTTGGTGCCGGATGAGCCGCACAGACGTACGGTGGAGGTCGATGCGTTTTGCTCGTGGTCAGCATGCAGGATGAAGATGCGGTCCAAGGCACGTTCCAGCACCGGGTTGACCTTGTACTCTTCGCACGGTGTGGCAAACATCATGTGCAAAAAGTTTCCTGCATAGCTCAGGCTGTTTTTAGGGTACATGTAGGGCTGGCCCATGGTGTACTTGTATGCCATTGACACCAGCGTGGGCAACTTGGCAATCAGGCGAATCGCCGAAATGTCGCGGTGCTGTGGGTTGGTGATGTCGGTGCTGTCATGGTAGAAGGCCGACAACGCGCCGACCAGACCGGTCATGATGGCCATGGGATGCGCATCACGCCTGAAACCACGCAGGAAAAACTGCATCTGCTCGTTGACCATGGTGTGGTTGGTCACGCGGTGTAAAAAATCTGCTTTTTGCGCAACGTCAGGCAACTCACCGTACAAAAGCAGGTGGCACGTTTCCATGTAGTCGCAGTTGGTGGCCAACTGTTCAATGGGGTAACCGCGGTACAGCAATTCGCCCTTGTCGCCATCAATATAAGTGATGGCTGATTGGCAGGCCGCGGTCGACAAAAAACCCGGGTCATAGGTGAACATGCCCGTTTGCGCATACAGCTTGCGAATATCCACAACATCGGGGCCAACGCTGCCGTGGTAGATGGGCATCTCGATGCTGGGGCTGCCGTTGCTAAACGACAGGGTAGCTTTGTTGTCAGCGAGCTTCATGGGGTGCTTCTTTCAGGTCAGGTTAAACAGTGGCAACTAAGAATTTGCCCGAGGGGCGGAGCAAGTTTAAAACCTGCAAGGCTTCAAAAGTAGAGGCGCTAGCCTTGGAATCGGCATCAAGCAAATCGCCGGGCTCTTTGCGTTGTAGCAGCAAGTCCAGCAAATCATTGTCAGATAAATCCATTAAATCACCCATGCCTTTAGCCTGACTGACAGTTAACGTGGCTTCATGGCGATTGAAGAACTTTTCAATCAGCAAATCGTTTTCAAGCAAGCCCCGGCGGCAGCGCCAGCGCAGCTTGCTCAGTTCACGCTCGCCAAGGAGTTCTTCAGCCATCTGATTTTTCAGACTGAACGCAAAACCATCATCTCTTTGATCTTGCCAATCGCTTTGGTCGGATTCAGCCCCTTGGGGCACACATCAACGCAGTTCATGATGGTGTGGCATCGGAACAGACGGTACGGGTCTTCCAGGTTGTCCAGGCGCTCGGCCGTGCCTTCATCCCGGCTGTCTGCAATAAACCGGTAGGCTTGCAGCAGGCCGGCGGGACCGACGAACTTGTCCGGGTTCCACCAAAAGCTGGGGCAGCTGGTCGAACAGCTGGCGCACAAAATACATTCGTACAAGCCATTGAGCTCATCTCGCTCTTCCGGACTTTGCAGGCGTTCTTTTTCAGGGGGTACGTTGTCGTTGATCAGGTAGGGTTTGATCGAGTTGTACTGCTTGAAAAACTGCGTCATGTCGACGATCAAGTCGCGCACCACAGGCAAGCCTGGCAGCGGCTTCAAGGTGATTTCGCCTGGCAGGGTGCGCATGTTGGTCAGGCAAGCCAGGCCATTTTTGCCATTGATGTTCATCGCGTCAGAGCCGCAGACGCCTTCGCGGCATGAGCGGCGAAAGCTGATGCTCGGCACTTGCGCCTTGAGCTTCATCAGCGCGTCCAGCAGCATGCGCTCGCTACCGTCCAGCTCAACTTCGATTTTTTGCATGTACGGCTTTGCGTCCAGATCAGGGTCGTAGCGGTAAATGTTGAAGATACGTTTGGTCATGGTGTTTGCTCGGGTGATATGTCGATGAATGACTTTTAGAAGCTGCGCACTTTGAGCGGCAGCGAATCAACGGTCAATGGAATCATTTGCACAGGCTTGTAGGTCAGGCTGTTGGTAGCGCTGTGCCATAGCGTGTGCTTGTGCCAGTCGGTGTCGTTGCGGCCGTTCGGGTGAGCGGGTGTATCGCCGTAGTCATTGACCGAATGTGCGCCGCGGCTTTCTTTGCGGGCTGCAGCCGACACGATGGTGGCTTCGGCAGACTCAATCAGGTTCTCTACTTCAAGCGCCTCAATACGCGCTGTGTTGAAGATTTTCGACTTGTCTTTCAGGCCGATTTTTTTGACTCGCTCACGCAGCTTGGCAATTTCAACCACGCCTTCGTCCATGCTGGCCTGGGTGCGGAACACACCGGCATACTTTTGCATGGCGGTACGAATGTCGTTGGCCACATCTTGCGCGTATTCGCCATCTGTGGCGTCGTCCAGTCGGGCAATCCGAGCCAGTGTGGCATCGGCAGCGCCTGCAGGCAGCGGTTTTTGCACCGTTTTCTTGTTGTGCTCAACGATGTGGTTGCCCGCAGCACGGCCAAACACCAGCAGGTCGAGCAGGGAGTTTGTACCCAGTCGATTGGCACCGTGAACACTGACGCAGGAGCATTCGCCCACCGCGTACAAACCGTTCACGACTTCGCTCTTGTTGTCAGCGTTTTGCGTCACAACCTGGCCATGAATGTTGGTTGGAATGCCGCCCATCTGATAGTGGATGGTGGGCACCACTGGGATCGGCTCTTTGGTGATGTCGACGTTGGCAAAGTTGTGACCAATCTCAAACACCGACGGCAGGCGCTTCATGATGGTGTCAGCGCCCAGATGGGTCATGTCCAGATTGATGTAGTCCTTGTTCGGGCCACAGCCACGGCCTTCCTTGATCTCCTGGTCCATGCAGCGCGAGACATAGTCGCGCGGTGCCAGGTCTTTGTAGGCAGGCGCGTATCGCTCCATGAAGCGCTCGCCTTCGCTGTTGCGCAAAATCGCGCCTTCGCCCCTGCAGCCCTCGGTCAGCAAAACGCCAGCGCCAGCCACGCCAGTCGGGTGAAACTGCCAAAACTCCATGTCTTCCAGTGGAATGCCAGCGCGTGCTGCCATGCCCAGGCCGTCGCCCGTATTGATAAAGGCGTTGGTCGATGCCGCAAAAATTCGGCCTGCACCGCCGGTGGCCAAAAGCGTGGTTTTGGCTTCAAAAATATGCACGTCACCGGTTTCCATCTCCAGAGCGGTCACACCAACGACGTCGCCAGCGGCGTCGCGAATCAGGTCCATTGCCAGCCATTCCACAAAGAAATTGGTTTTTTCTTTGACATTCTGCTGGTACAGCGTGTGCAGCATGGCGTGACCCGTGCGGTCAGCCGCAGCGCAGGCACGCTCAACAGCTTTTTCGCCGTAGTTGGCGGTATGACCGCCAAAGGGACGCTGGTAAATGGTGCCGTCCGGATTGCGGTCACACGGCATGCCCATGTGCTCCAGGTCATAGCCCCCCTTGGGGGCTTCACGGCACATGAACTCAATCGCGTCCGGGTCGCCCAGGTAGTCCGAGCCCTTGACGGTGTCGAAAAAATGGTAGTGCCAGTTGTCTTCGTTCATGTTGCCCAGCGATGCACCGATACCGCCTTGCGCCGCAACAGTGTGTGAACGGGTCGGAAAGACCTTGGTCAGCACAGCCACGTTCAGGCTTGCGCGTGCCAGTTGCAGCGAGGCACGCATGCCGGAGCCGCCGGCGCCAACGATGACGACGTCAAATTTACGGGATGGGAGTTTGGTGGAAGCAGTCATTTATTTTTTAGAACTCTAGAACGTGTCTACGCAAAATAGCTTGAGATGTTTGAACTTTTATACGCGCCAAAGAACCTGAATGCTCCAGCCCGCGCAAGCTGTGAGCCACACAATGGTAAAGACCTGCAAACCCAGGCGCAAACTGACGGGTTTGATGTAGTCCATCCAGATGTCTCGCATGCCCACCCACACGTGGTACAGCATGGCAATGATGATGGTGAAGGTCAGCACCTTCATCCACTGAGACGAGAAAATACCGGCCCACCTGTCGTAACCAATCGGGCCTTTGGTCAACATGACCTGGCCGATGACCAGCAAGGTGAAAAGTGCCATGAGTGCAGCCGTAACGCGCTGGGCCAGCCAGTCGCGCAAGCCGTAATGTGCGCCGACGACGATACGTTTTGTGCCGTGATTGATTGCCATATAAGTGTTTCCTGATCAGTTGGGGTCAGAGCTGAAGATCTGACCCGCAAAAATTAATAAATTCCAAACAGCTTGGCGCCGAGTACCAACGTCAAGCCAACGCTGATCACCAAGGTAGCAATCGCAGATGTTTTGCCAAACTCTTTGGTGACGGCTGAGTGGTGGGTGTCTGACCACAGATGGCGCAAACCCGCGATGGCGTGGTGCAGGAAGGCCCAGATCAGCGCCAGCGCGACCAGCTTCCACACAAAGCCTGGCAAGCCGAGCATGCCAACATTGAAGGCACCCTTGAATCTGGCAAACGAAATTTCAGAAGAAATGGAGGTGTCAAACATCCAGATGATGAACGGCATCAGCGCGAACATGATGAAGCCACTGATACGGTGCAGGATGGACACAATGCCCGCGACAGGCAAACGGTACGAGGGCAAGTCTGTGAAGGCGTTGATGTTGCGGAACTCGGGCCGCTTTTTGGCGGGGGCTAGCGATTCAGACATGCGTGGCTTTCAATATTTTTTAGCGTTTTGGTAACTGCGTGGTAACTTGCAAATTCTGGTAAACCCTCGAATTCTATTGCAACGCAGCATCCTGTTTCATCTGGAGAGTCGATAGCTTAGAGTTTTTGTCTGAATAGGGGCTGACGCGACTTTTACAAGGCATCCAGGTCAGCCAACATCTCGCCCGCCCGCTGCTTGACACCCGCACTCAACGCCGGCGTCATGCGCTGCAAATTCTTCACCATCCGCGCGGTTCGCGGGTTGCCTGCAATGCTGGCTTCATGCTTGTCCAGAAAGTTCCAGTACAACGTGGTCATCGGGCAGGCGTTGGCACCGACGCGTGTGTCGGGCTCGTACTTGCAGCCGCTGCAGTAGTTGCTCATGCGCTTGACGTACGCGCCGCTGGCCACATAAGGTTTGCTGGTAAAGCGCCCGCCATTGGCAAACAGTGCCATACCGGCTGTGTTGGGCAGCTCGACCCATTCAATTGCATCCACATAAACGGCCAGATACCAATCGCAAATCGCCTGGGGGCTGATTTGCGCCGTGACACCAAACATGCCAGTAATCATCAGCCGCTGGATGTGGTGCGAATAACCGTTCTTCAGCGTTTGGCCAATGCTCTGCTTCATGCAGTTCATATGGGTATCACCCGTCCAGTACCACTTGGGCAACGTGTTGGTGTGGCCGTAATGGTTGGCTGTTTTCAGCTCGGGCATGTCCATGAAGTACACGCCGCGCATGAACTCGCGCCAGCCCAGTATCTGGCGGATGAAGCCTTCGACGCTGGCCAGGTCAAGATCGTGCTTTTTGTAGGCAGCCTCGGCAGCCAACACCACTTCCAGCGGGTTGATTAATTTGAGATTTAACGAGCTGGAGAGCAGCGAATGCCATCCAAACTCCAGGTTTGTCCACATCGCGTCTTCGTGCGGGCCAAACTGCGGCAGCCGATGGTCGATGAAGTCATTCAGGGCGACCAAGGCTTGTTCACGGGTCACCGGCCAGTTGAAGTCGCCAAGGGAGCCGGGATGATCTGCAAAGTGGGTGTTGACCAGTTTGATGACATTTTGTGTGATGGCATCCGGCTTGTAAACAATTGCTGCCGGCACATTTTGCGGCCCGGCTTTGCCAAAACTTTTGCGATTGTCCGCGTCAAAGTTCCATTGGCCACCAACAGGTTCGTCGCTGGCTTTGCCTTCCACCAACACCTTGTATTGCTTCCTCATGGTGCGGTAGAAAAATTCCATACGCAGACTGCTTGATGTGCCTGCCCATTTGCGGAACTGCGGCAGGCTGCACAGGAAGTGTTTGTCTTCGCGCCACGTCAGAAAAGTGCCCTGAAAAGCATTGGCAACATCAGTTTTTGACTGTTTTTTGGTATCTTTTAGGGGTTTTGGCGAATGAATACGGGCGCAAGCAGCTCCTGATTTGGTAGCTACTTCAATTTTCTGCCTGACCCGCAAATCACCCGGTTCAACGCCAATAACGGCCTGCGGCTGGTGCTTTTCAATCGCCGCCAGCAGCCCATCAGCCAAAGTTTTGTCACCCTGCACATCCAGCGCCCGGTAGTCAACCCGCCAGCCGCGTTGCTTGAGCATTTCCGCAAAATGCCGCATGGCGGATAAAAACAATGTGGTGCGGATTTTGTGCGACCAGACGTGGGTGGATTCTTCAAAAGCCTCGACCATCAGAACTTGGTCTTGCGCGGGGTCAAAGCCGTCAAAGGCGCTGGAATGCTCGTCCAGTTGATCACCCAAAATCAGTACAAGGTGACGAGTGGGTATCTTTTGCATACGCATCATTCTAATAAATGACTATCAAGTATGTTTTTAAGGGTTTTTAGCCGAGACTGGAGATTTCTTGGCACGGCAAGCGTCAGAGC
>JANMIH010000519.1:0-1722 GCA_031375685.1 Polaromonas sp.
GCCACCGCAAAGCCTTGCACCACCTCGCCTGCGTCTGGCCCCACCATGTGAAGGCCGACCACACGGTCACTGGCGTCGTCCACGATCAGCTTCATCAGCGTGCGTTCTGTGCTGCCACTCAGGGTGTGTTTGAGTGACTTGAAGTCAGCGCGGTACAACGTGACGTTGCCAAACTCTTTGCGGGCAGCTTCTTCAGAAAAGCCCACCGTGCCGATATTGGGGTGCGTAAACACGGCGGTGGGAATAAAGTCATAGCTCATGCTGCGCGGTGGCTTGCCAGCCGCAGGGCCAAACAGCTGATCCACCACCACCATGGCCTCACCCAGCGCCACAGGTGTGAGCTGCACGCGCGCCGTCACATCGCCCAGTGCGTAGATGTGTGGCACGCTGGTCTGGTATCGCGCGTTGACTTTGATGGCCCCCGCCGGATTCAACTGAACGCCCACCGCACCCAGGCCAAGCCCGCTGGCGTTGGCGATGCGGCCTGTGGCGTACAGCACGGTATCAACCGTCAAACTTTCGCCATCGCCGTTCAGTTTGACGTGCAAGCCGTGCGCCGTTTTGGTGATCGATTCAACCTCGGTTTTGAATTTGAAGTTGACGCCAGTCTTGGTCATCTCGGCGGCAATAAAGCTGCGCACGTCTTCGTCAAAACCCGTCAGCACTTTGTCCCCACGATGCACTTGCGTCACATGCGAGCCCAGGCCGTTGAAGATAGATGCAAACTCGCAGGCAATGTAGCCACCACCGACCACCAGCAGCCGCTTAGGGAAGGGGCTTAGGTCAAACATGTTGTCTGATGTGACGACGTGATCATGCCCTTCAACAGCAGGCACCAGCGCCGTGCCGCCCGTTGAAATCAGGATGTTTTTGGCGGTGTAATGTTTGTCGCCTACCTCGACGGTGTGCGTATCCACCAGCCGGGCCCAGCCCTTGATGACCTTGACACCTGCGCCCGCCAAGAGCTGGTCATAAATGCCGTTGAGCCGCTTGATTTCTTTGGCGCGGTTGGTTTTAAGCGTTTCCCAATTGAAGGTGGGCGTAACCCCTTCCCAGCCAAAACCGTGCGACTCTTCAAAAAAATCGGCAAAGTGCGCGGCGTAGCTATACAGCTTTTTCGGGATGCACCCCACGTTCACACAGGTGCCGCCCATGTCAGCCACTTCAGCCAGGCCCACGCGCGCACCACGCTGGCCCGCCATTCGCGCCGCACGTACCCCGCCGCTGCCGCCGCCAATCACAAAAAGGTCAAAGTCAAATGTCTGCACAGGGTTTTCCTTATGTTCAATCCTGCGCCCATGATAATTGGGGATGACTACATCTACAGACTTCGCCGCTTTATCCCTGCCCGCCCACGTGCTGGCCAACCTGACCCAGCTGGGCTATACCCAAATGACGCCGATCCAGGCGGCAAGCCTGCCCGTGGCGTTGCTTGGCAAAGACCTGATTGCCCAGGCGAAAACCGGCAGCGGCAAAACCGCCGCGTTCGGCATTGCGCTGCTGGCAAATTTAAATGCACGCCGCTTTGCAGTGCAGGCCATGGTGCTGTGCCCCACCCGCGAGCTGGCCGACCAGGTGGCAACAGAAATCCGCCGCTTGGCGCGGGCTGAAGAAAACGTCAAGGTGGTGGTGCTGTGCGGTGGTGTGCCGCTGCGCAACCAGACCGCCAGCCTCGAAAACGGCGCACATATCATCGTTGGTACGCCCGGGCGCATCATGGAC
>JANMIH010000552.1:0-3313 GCA_031375685.1 Polaromonas sp.
CGGTGGATTTGTTTGCCTACCAGTGTGGCAGCCCGATTGTCAAAGCCAACGCCGTGCAAGGGCCGATTCACCCAGCGCTGGGTATTGCGATGGACATGAGCATCCAGCTCAAAGCCGCCAACGGTGCGATTTGCACGCTGAGCTTAAGCTTTAACAACGACGGCCCGCTGGGCACCTACTTTCGCTATATCGGTGATACGGCTACCTACCTGGCGCGGTATGACGATTTGTTCAATGGCAAAGACGAGAAGATCGACGTCAGCCATGTGGACGTGAGCATGAACGGCATTGAGCTGCAAGACCGAGAGTTTTTTGCCGCCATTTGTGAAGGCCGCGAGCCCAACAGCAGCGTGGCCAGTGTGCTACCTTGCTACCGGGTGCTGCACGACTTGGAGCAGCAGTTGTCATGAACATGCCTACCCGCAAGCTCGGCCAATTTGACGTTTCAGCCATCGGCCTGGGCTGCATGAACCTGAGCCACGCCTACGGTGCGCCGGTCAGTGGCGAGCAGGGTGAGCGTGTGCTGCTGACGGCCCTGGATGCTGGGGTAACCCTGTTTGACACCGCCACGCTCTACGGCTTTGGCGCTAACGAAACACTGGTTGGCAGGGTGCTCAAACCCCATCGCCACAAGTTCACGTTGGCCAGCAAATGCGGTATGCAGGGGGTGGATGTCAACAATGACGGCTCTTTGGTGCGCGTGATTGACGGTCGGCCCGCCACTTTTCAGAAAACGCTGGAGGGCAGCCTGCGCCGCTTGCAGACGGACGTGATTGACTTGTACTACCTGCACCGCTGGGACAAGACTGTGCCCATTGAAGACAGCGTGGGCGCGCTGGCTGACATGGTAAAAAAGGGGCATATTCGCAGCATCGGCTTGTCTGAAGTCTCAGCCGCTACGTTGCGCAAAGCCCACGCGGTACACCCGATAGCGGCGGTGCAAACCGAGTATTCACTGTGGACGCGCAACCCTGAAATTGCGGTGCTGGATGCGTGCCAGGAACTGGGCGCTGCATTTGTGGCTTTCAGCCCGGTGGCGCGGGGCTTTTTGTGCGGGGCTGCGATTGATGTGGGGGCACTGGATGCCAAAGACATCCGCCGCAGCATGCCGCGCTTTTTGCCTGAAAATTTTGCAGCCAATCAAAAGCTGTTGCCCGCCTACCATGCGCTGGCGCAAGAGGCGGGTTGCAGCCCCTCACAGCTGGCTTTGGCGTGGTTGCTTCACAAGGCGCCGCACATCATCCCCATCCCCGGCACGACCAGCACGGCCCATCTGCTGGATGACCTGGGCGCTGTGCATGTCAGGCTCAGCCCTCAAACCACGGCCCAGCTTGACAGCCTGATCAACCAGCACACCGTGCAGGGCGCGCGTTACAACGCGCAGGCAACCTCTGAAGTGGATACCGAGAATTTTTAGTCCGAGTCACTCTCCTACCTGAGGCGATCTCCTACCTGAGGCACTCTCCTACATATCTCACGCCATTTGCCTGACCAGGCCAAGCCAGGCCTTGCATGAGTATTGTCTTTTTACCAAAGGCAATCACCATGGCAAATGACAACAATTTAAGCTCAACGTATGGCGGTTTGCGCCCCAGCCCCAGCCTGACGGGCATGACATCGACCAGCGCACTCGAATCACCTTCCAATATTTTCACGGGTGACCGAGATGCCGAAGACATCAACGGCGATGCCATCGATACCTTGAACAACCTGCTTGAAATTTGTCGCGATGGTGAATTTGGTTTTACCGAAAGCGCCGAGCACACCAAAACGCAAGCGATCAAATCTGTTTTCCTTCAGCGCGCCGGAGACTGCCGCTCGGCAGCTTCAGAGTTGCAGGAATTGATCATCAACATGGGCGGCGAGCCAGACGAAGGCGGCACGGCTGGTGGTGCCATGCACCGTGGCTGGGTGGCGGTCAAAGGCACGCTCGGTGGCTACAGCGACATCAACATGCTGGAAGAGTGCGAACGTGCCGAAGACGTTGCATTGGCCCAGTACCGCAAAGCGCTCAAGCAAGACTTGCCACTGCACGCCAAAACCGTTGTTGAGCGTCAGGCGCAGGGCGCGCAAAAGAACCACGACCAGATCAGAGATATGCGCGATGCGCACAAGGCCAACACCTGATCCACTTTTTTTAAATATTTCATGTTTTATTTGCTGGCGCTCGAGGCTCAGCAATCTGGCAGCCAGACGGTTGCCAGCCGGGGGCAGCGTAATGAAGCTGCCCCTTTTTTTATGCCCCTTTCAACCTCTTCAGGAGTCACCATGTCAACACGCCGTACCCTTCACCGCCTGACCTTCACTGCCTTTGCTGCTGTCGCTTTAGCGGGCTGCGGCGCAATGATGCCACCCGCCAACGTGGTCGCGCTGTCTACCCAGTTGCGCGGTGCCAATGAGGTGCCGCCCGTCGTCACCAGCGGCGGTGGCTCAGTTGATGCATCCTTTAACAAAGACACCCTACAGCTGCGCTGGAAGGTCAGCCACAGCGGCTTGACTGGCAATGCCACGGCGGGTCACTTTCATGGCCCGGCGAGCGTGGGCGCCAATGCTGGCGTGGCGCTGGGCTGGGCCAATCCCATTACCAGCGGCATGGAAGGCAGCGCAACGCTGACAGCAGCCCAGGCTGCTGATCTGTTGGCGGGCCGCTGGTACGCCAACATCCACACCGCCGCCAATCCCGGCGGCGAGCTGCGCGGGCAGATGACTGTGCGTAACTGAGGGTTTCAGGTTGCTATTGAATAAATAGCTGCTTGCGCCCGTATTGATTGGTCTGGGGCCTGATTTCATACCGAAATCAGGCCCTTTTGTTGTTTTGGTGCAGTTTTTAAGCTATTTTCTGTTCTTTTCAATGGCATTCATGTCTGCGGGATGTGCTGTGTGCGGTAAAACCTTAAAATCATCGCCTCACCGCAGCACTTGCTGCCTTTGTCTGACCTCCTGAAAACTCCCCATGAACGCCCCTGTGGATGTTTCCTTCTTCGCCCGCGCTGCCAAGCCGTTGACCAGTTATCGCAAATACTGGGCAGCGCGCTTTGGCACGGCCAAGTTTTTGCCGACCAGTCGTGCCGAGATGGACGCGCTCGGCTGGGACAGTTGCGACATCATCATCGTGACCGGCGACGCTTACGTCGACCACCCCAGCTTTGGCATGGCCGTGATCGGCCGCATGCTGGAGGCTCAAGGCTTTCGGGTCGGCATCATTGCCCAGCCTGACTGGCAAAGCGCCGAGCCCTTCAAGGTACTGGGCAAGCCCAATCTGTTTTGGGGCGTGACGGCCGGCAACATGGACAGCATGATCAACCGCTACACG
>JANMIH010000577.1:0-2799 GCA_031375685.1 Polaromonas sp.
GCCAAATCAACGCCAACTCGTGTAATCTTACTCATGGGACTTCTCCTTTTAAAGGTTTCAGATTGAAAACAACCCAATCTTGGCACTTTGATGCCGTTACCAAAAAGTGGGAAGTCCCTTCGTATTCGAATACGGGCGCAAAAAGCTATTGAATATATAGCAAATTCAAGACTTGACGATCACCCTGTATAAGATCCCGAAATCAGCGGGCCGCTAAAATCGCAACATGATTTCATTTGCACTCCAAAGGCCTATTCCATGAGCTTGATTCCCGTCACCATCCTTACCGGCTTTTTAGGCTCTGGCAAGACCACGCTTTTAAAACGCATCTTGACCGAGGCGCACGGCCAGAAGATTGCCGTGATTGAAAACGAGTTTGGTGAAGAAAATATCGACAACGAGATTCTGGTCAATGACACGCAGGAAAACATCATCCAGATGAACAACGGCTGCATTTGCTGCTCGATTCGGGAAGATTTGCGTGAAACGCTGCAAACCCTGGCCGAGAAAAAGCGCAAAGGCGAGCTGACCTTTGACCGGGTGGTGATTGAAACCACGGGCCTGGCTGACCCGGGACCAGTGGCGCAAACGTTTTTCATGGATGAAGAAATTGCCGAGCAATACCTGCTGGACTCGATCCTGACGCTGGTCGATGCCAAACACGCGGACACCCAGCTCAATGACCGCCAGGAGGCGCGTCGGCAGATCGGTTTTGCCGACCAGATTTTCATCAGCAAGACTGACCTGGTGGCCGATTCTGAAGTCAAAGCCCTGATGCATCGCCTGACCCACATGAACCCGCGTGCGCCACAAAAAGCCGTGCATTTTGGAGAGGTTGCCATCAAGGACGTGTTCGATCTGCGCGGCTTTAACCTGAATGCCAAGCTGGACATTGACCCGGATTTTCTCAAGGCGGACGATCATGGGCACGAGGGTCATGATCATGTCCATGGCGAGCATTGCGATCACCCGTCACACGCAGCCGAACATGGCCATCACCATGTGCATGACGATGATGTGAAAAGCTTTGTGTTCCGCTCTGACAAGGCCTTCAGCCCGGCCAGGCTGGAAGACTTTTTGGGCGCAATTGTCAACATTTACGGCCCGCGCATGCTGCGCTACAAGGGCGTGCTGAACATGGAGGGCACCGATCGAAAAGTGATTTTTCAGGGGGTGCATCAGCTGATGGGCAGCGATCTGGGCCCGGCTTGGGCAGACGGCGAGGTCAAAACCAGCAAAATGGTGTTCATCGGCATCGACCTGCCGAAAGATATTTTTATGCAAGGTCTTGAGCAGTGCCTGGTTTGAGTCTTCTTTGAGTTAGTCTGCCGTCTGTCTGTCTGTCTGTCTGTCTGTATCAATGAACTGACCCAGTGACCATAAGTTTATAAATGTCCATGTTTGTATCGATTCTCCAACGCTTTGGGTTCAAAGCATCCGCTCAGCCTGAGCAGCCGCTACAATCGCGCGCCGACCAAGAAACCCGGCCCGGCATCCCATCCGGTGATGGCAGGTGGGTTCACCCAGAGGCGGCATCCCAGAGGAGACAGGCAGTGAAAGCAAAACCAGCAGCATCAGCCAAAGCGGGTAAATCCGCCGGAAAATCATCAGCGACAGCCAAAAAGGCGGTCAAACCGGGCGCGAGCAAATCCGTCGCCAAACCCGCCGTTAAAACCCCCGTTAAGGTTGCCGTCAAGCCCAAGCCAGCTTCAAAGGCAGTGGCCAAGCCGGTGGCTAAAAAGACCGCCAAGCCAGCCGTCAAGGCCAAGCCTGTTGTGAAAAAGCCAGCTTCCAAGCCTGCTGTAAAAGCCAAAGCCCCGACGAAAGCGCCCGTCAAGCCAGTGACCAAGCCAATTTCTAAGCAGGTTGCCAAAGCGCCTGCCAAGCCAGCAGTAAAACCAGTTGTCAAGCCCGTTGCAAAACCGGCACCCAAAACAGTGACTAAAACAGCGATGAAACCTGCACCCGTTGCAGCCAGCAAAAAAGCGTTGGCCGTGGCCACGCCAGCACCCGCCCCCAAGCCCGTTATTGCGCCCCAGCCCGCGCCATCCAGCAATGGTTTGCCACCACCGCCACCGCTCAAGCCAGGCCGCAGAAGTTCTTCACGCGCACTGGCTCACATGCCTCCCCCCGCACCCATGGTGCCTACCCATGCGCCAGACGCAGCCAAAGCCAGTTACTCAACAATGACAGAACGCGTGATCGCGCCGCCACCCCATGTGGCCGCCAAAAAAGACCCAAAATTAGCCAACAACTGGAAGACCAAAACCGCCGAGACTTTGACCGATGAAGAAGTCAAGGCCATGCCCGATGCGGAGTACATGAACGACAAGCAATTGGCGTTTTTCCGCAACAAGTTGTCGATCCTCAAGCAGGATATTCATAACAGCGCCGGAGCCACCACCGAGCACCTGCGTGAAGACGCAGCAACGGTGCCTGACCCTGCTGACCGTGCCACAATTGAAGAAGAGCACGCTCTGGAGCTTCGTACCCGTGATCGTGAGCGTAAGCTGTTGAAAAAAATCGAGCAGTCAATCGCCTGCATCGACTCAGGTGACTACGGCTACTGCGATGAGACCGGTGAGCCTATTGGCGTTGGTCGGCTGATTGCACGACCTACCGCCAGTTTGTCGCTTGAAGCGCAACAGCGACGTGAGCTGAAGCAAAAGATGTTCGGCGATTAGCAAAGACTCGCTTACAGAATCTGACGCATCTCATCAGTATTTATGGTCTGACTTAGCCTACTACCATGGTTAAAGAAGTTCCATCGACCGGGTTTTTTACGAAGTTTGCTAAATT
>JANMIH010000025.1:0-13775 GCA_031375685.1 Polaromonas sp.
GGGCGCGAAACGTTAAAATCAGGGCTAACCCTCAGTTTCTTTCCCTCTTAAAACGTCCCATCCATGAGCGCTTTCAACGAAGAACGTGTGCTGTCCGTCCACCACTGGACCGACAAGTTGTTCAGTTTCACCACCACACGCGACGAGTCCATGCGTTTTAGCAATGGCCACTTCACCATGATCGGCTTGCGCGTCAACGACAAGCCACTGCTGCGCGCCTACAGCATCGTCAGCGCCAACTACGAAGACCATCTGGAGTTTTTAAGCATCAAGGTGCCCGACGGCCCGTTAACGTCACGCTTGCAGCACATCAAGGTAGGCGACACCGTCATCGTCGGCAAAAAACCCACCGGCACCCTGCTGATTGACTACCTGCTGCCGGGCAAGCGCCTGTATTTGCTGTCCACCGGCACCGGGCTGGCGCCTTTCTTGAGCATCATTCGCGACCCCGAGACCTATGAGGCATTCGAGCAGGTCGTGCTGGTCCACGGTGTGCGTGAAAAGGCCGAGCTGGCCTACCACGACCTGATCACCGATCAGTTGCCGCAGCACGAGTTTTTGGGCGAGATGATTGGCAAGCAACTGCTGTACTACCCCACCGTCACGCGCGAGTCCTACCGCACCATGGGCCGCCTCACGGATTTGATAGCCAGCGGCAAAATGTTTGACGACCTGAAGCTGCCTGCGCTGGACGTGGCCAACGACCGCGTGATGATTTGCGGCAGCCCCGACATGCTCAAAGACCTCAAGGCCATGCTGGAAGAAAAAGGCTTCAAGGAAGGGACGACTTCCAAGCCAGGCGACTTTGTGATCGAACGGGCTTTTGCGGAGAAGTAAGCCGACCGTTGCGTGGCAAGAAAATCGAGATGACTTGGTGCGGCTGGCGGGGATCGAACCCACGACCCTTGGCTTCGGAGGCCAATACTCTATCCACTGAGCTACAGCCGCAATGCTGTGAGGTGCTTGAAAAGCAACATGATTCTATCAGTCGGCCTTTTGCAACCACGCTGGCTACCCGGCAATGGCGATGCCCCCGTTATAATGCAGGGTTGCTTGTTGAACCTGTTACAGCACGCCAAAACACCCCAAAGCCCCCCCGATTTTCTGTTTTTTTGAGGACGCCATGAGCGCAAACGATCACACCACCTCGCACGACGAAGACCATTCCGGTCCGATCAAAACGCCCGCTCAGCTGTTACTGGCATCGGCTATGTTTTTTATCTTGCCGGTGTTCATCATCATTGGCTTGGTGTTTACTGTGACAAAGGCCAACAAAACAGCACCGGGTGCCGCCGACACGGAACAAGCCGTGGCGATGCGAATTCAAAAAGTTGGTACGGTTGAAATTCGTGATGCGAATCGCCCGCTCAAGTCGGGTGAAGAGGTTTACAAAGCGCAGTGCACTGCCTGCCATGCTGCCGGCTTGGCAGGGGCGCCTAAAACAGGTGACGCTGGTGCCTGGGCGGCGCGTATCAAGACGGGCTACGACGCATTGCTGACCTCAGCCCTCAAAGGCAAAGGCGCCATGGGTGCGCAAGGCGGTGGCGACTACAGCGACATTGAAATTGGCCGTGCGGTGGTGTACCTGACCAACGCCGCAGGCGGCAAATTTGCCATGCCTGCTGCTCCGGCTGCCCCAGCTGCAGATGCGACTGCACCCGCTGCGGCGGCAGTTGCAGCACCCGCTGCCGTGGTGGCTACTGCACCCGTGGCAGCCGTTGCCGCAGCGCCAGCAGCCGCTGTCAAAGTTGCAGCCAATACCGGCGAAGCGCTTTACAAACAGGTGTGCACCGCTTGCCACGCCGCAGGCGTTGCAGGCGCACCCAAGTCCGGCGACAAAGCGGCCTGGGCACCCCGCATTAAAACGGGCATTGACGCCATGACAGCCACCGTCATCAAAGGCAAAGGCGCCATGCCCCCCAAAGGTGGCTCTGCGGCATCTGACGCTGACATTCGCGCTGCGGTTGAGTACATGGCCAACGCTGCCAAATAAAACGGCTTGACCCCTGAAAACCGGCTTTTGAGCCGGTTTTTTGCTTTTTTACGGCATCAAATCGACCTCTAGCCCAATCAATACGGGCGCAAGCAGCTATTACTTTAGGAGTGATTGGTTCAGTGTCTCGGGGCTGCGCACATAGCCAAATCGCTTTTGCATGTCACGCGCCAGCACTTCTTGGGGTACCCACAGACCTTGCTCAATGGCCTCAGCGGCTTGCAGCATGTCTTGTGTATGGACCAGGCCAAAGCCAAGCGCGGTCTCCAGATACACGCGGCCATGCTCGTCGATGATGCAGCGCTGGGTGATGGCAATCTGGCCGGTGTGGGCGGTCACCTCAAAGTCGGGCGTGTCACCCACCCGCCAGACAAAAGGCGTGGCTTCCAGCTCGACAAACACACGCTGCGGCCCGTTTTGAAAAAACCACTGGCCTTGCGCATCGCATGCGTAGTTGCGGGCGATGAAGTCAATCAGCTTGTCGTGCTGCAGTCGTGAGCCCTTGCTGGCAATCTGCCGGCCCGGTTCAGATGATGCTGCACAAAACGGCCCGGCAGCCTGGGCGTTGTCGTCGCGCATGTACCAGTTGCCGCGCGCGTCCAGCCCCAGCCAGCCGTAGCAGGCAGGCACGTTGGGCCATTTGGCGATGGCCGCTTTGACAATGTCGTCCATAAATACTCGAAAAATTTTGAGTTTAAAGGTGCGCGGCCAAAAATGCCGTGACAGCCTCTGGCATGACCCGCACGTTGGCCGGGTAAGCGCCTGACGGAAACCCCACATGCCCGCCGTGTGGGGGCTGCCACAGCGTGACACTTGCGCTCACATCACCCGGCTTGGGCAAGCTCCATGCGGGGATGAAGGGGTCGTTGAGAGCATTGAGTGCCAGCGCAGGCACAGTGATGTTGTGCATGTGCGGTTTGCCAGAGGCGCGCTGGTAATAGTCGTCGGTGTTTTGAAAGCCGTGCAGCGGCGCGGTAAAAATATTGTCGAAGGTGTAAATGTCGCGCACGGCCAGCATGGCCTCGCGGTTGAAAAGGCCAGGGTGCTGGCCAAGCTTTTGCAGGGCTTTGGGCACCATGCTGCGCAAAAACATGCGGGTATAAACCTGCTTGTTAAAGCCGCGTCCAATCGCCCAGCCACCGGCCGCCAGGTCCAGCGGGGAGCAAACGCTGGCAACCGCTTTGACAAGCTGCGATGCGCCCGTGCCAACCTCGCCTGCCCAGCGCATCAAGGCGTTGCCGCCTAGCGATATGCCGACCACCACCAGCGGCCCGGCATGGCCTGACTGCAGGCGCCGCAAAATCCAGTCAATTTCTTCAAAGTCGCCTGAATGGTAGGCGCGCGGGCCGTGGTTCAGCTCGCCCGAGCAGCCCCGGAAGTGCGGCACGCAACTGGCCCAGCCGCGTGCGCGTGCAGCGTCGGTCAACGCCTGGGCGTAATGGCTTTTGGACGAGCCTTCCAGGCCGTGAAACACCACCAGCAGGGGTGCGTCTTTCGGGCTGGTGTAGTCACCAAAATCAACATCAATGAAGTCGTGGTCGGGCGTGGCCCAGCGCTCACGCCGATAGGCTGGCGCGTGGCTGATATAGCGCTCAGCCCGCAGGGCAGCCCAAATCGTTTGCAAATTGCCGCCCGGCAGCCACCACGGCGCTTCGTATTTCATAGCTGCTTGCGCCCGTATTGATTGGCCATTCAATGCAGAACCTGGGGACTGTCGTTGACTTCGAGCATCTCGCGGGGCGTGCCGGGGCTGGCGTGGTGCGCCACCATGCGCCAGCCAAGGGGGGTTTTCTGGTACACATTGGTGGCAATCACGTAGGCATGGCGCGGGCCTTCATCCGTCAGCACCTCGATGCGCTCCAGCACACTGTGAACGCTGGCTCCCAGCGACTCCACCCGGTGAACCTTTTCAGCCCGCGCCTGAATGCTGCCGTTGGTAAACATCATGTCAAAGGCTGCACGAATCGCGCCCGCGCCCAGCAGGCGCGCGCCACCCGGGTGAACGCACACAATGTCGTCCTCGTCGGCCCAGCAGGCCATCAGGTTGTCAATGTCACCCTGCTGCAATGCCTGGTAGAAGGCCGCTTCAATGTCGTCAGGACTGTTGGCGTCAACGGGGAGGGTTTTGGGTTTGCGCATGGCGTTTGCCGGGTTAGGCTTCAAAGAAATTTGCTGGATGACCGTATTAGGCCACGACTCATGGAAGCCGCCAGACGGTCTGCCCACCGGCCGCGAACAGCCGCACACCCGCTTGCGGCGTCACAGTGTAGCCACCCGTAAATTCACCAAAAGCCGGCAAGATGGCGATGCGCTCGTCAAACACAAAACAGGGCAGCCGCAGGCGGTCACGCCCCGGGCCTTGCAGTTGCACCACCGGGTGCAGGTGGCCTGCAAGCACGGCGTGGCTGGCGTGCTGTTGCGGGTGGTGGCAGGCGGCGAATGGGCCAACCAAATACGGCTCATTGACCACGCGGATGTTCAACTCTGGCGGTGGGTCGCCAGCTCTTGAGTCGTGATTGCCGCGCACCAGTGTGCAGTTCAGGTGGGCATGTTCGTTTCGCCAAAGCGCAAGCTGACTCAGTACCGACACAGTCCGAGCCTGACGGGCATGCAGAAAGTCACCCAAAAAAATCAGCGCTGCAGGCTGGTAGTGGGCAACAAGCAAGCTCAGGCGGCGCAGATTTTCAAGTGTTGTGCCACTGGGTACTGGTTGGCCCAGGGCGCGGTAACTGGCGGCCTTGCCCAGGTGCAGGTCGGCAATGAACAACACGCGCCCCTGGGGCCACCACAGCGCGTGCTCGGGCAGCAGCCAAACGCTTTGGCCCGCGTAGGTGACGGCCAAATGGGATGAAGGCTTGCCGGGGGTCATGGGGTCCGGCGGCGTGGCGCGCGCTTGGCGGTGGATGTCAACGTGTCTTTGCCCAACGCCAGGGCCTGGCTGATGTCTTCCAACGCGGGAGCAACCACGCCGCCGCCCGCATCTTTTTCAAGCTGCTGCACCATGCGGGCAATGCGGTCGGCCATGCTTTCGTTGCTGAGCTTTTCACGCAGGCGCTCGACCATGAGCGGGAACGAGAATGGCGTAGGCTGCTTGAGGAGTTTGATGACCAGCGTTTGAGCCGACATGCGCGCCAGACTGTGTTGCAATCGGGCAATGTCCAGCTCTTGCGCCAGCAGCTCGGTTTTGGCCTGACCCAGCAGCAAGTTACCCGCGTCGTATTTGCGAAAAACCTCGTAAAACAGGCTGGACGACGCCTGCAACTGCTTGTTGCTGCGCTTTTCACCGGGGTAGCCCTGCGACACCAGACCGGAGATGCGGGCAATCTCGCGAAAGCGTCTTTGCACCAGTTCGCTGGCGTTCAGGCTGGCCAGCACCTCGTCTAAAAGCATCGCTGATGGCGCTTGATTGATAAGACCTGCGAGCTCTTTTGACCAGTCAACCGGCTCTGCACTGAGCAGTTCAAAACCATAGTCGTTGACCGCCATCGAGAAGGTGCGCGGCGCGATTTGTGCGGCCCGCCAGGCCAGCAAACTGGCCAGCCCCAAATGCACGTTGCGCCCGGCAAACGGGTATAAAAACAAATGCGTTCCGTCGCGCGACGTGAGTACTTCGGCCAGCAACGTCTGTGGCGTTGGCAAGGCTGACCATTGCTGCTGCAGCCCCAGCAACGGCCGCAAACGCTTGAGTTCTGGCGAGTCATATTGGCCAACACTTGCCAGAGCCAGTTGCTCGACCATGCTCGCCGCCAGCGTGGTCGACAGCGGCATGCGCCCGCCGCTCCAGCGCGGTACGGCAGCGCGCTTGCCCGATGCCTTGCGCACCCAGGCTGTCATGTCGTGGATGCGCACCAGCTCCAGCAATCTGCCGCCAAAGTTAAAGCAGTCGCCAGCCTTTAAGCGTGCGGCAAAGCCTTCTTCAACCGTGCCCACTTTTGCGCCGTTAACGTACTGCACCGCCATGCTGGCGTCGCTGACGATGGTGCCAATGTTCATGCGGTGGCGGCGTGCTAGCTGGGCGTTCGGTACACGCCAGACACCTGCCTCGTCAGACACGGCGCGCTGGTAGTCCGGGTAGGCGGCCAGCGATGCGCCACCCTGGCTGACAAACGCCAGCGCCCAGGCCCAGTCCTCGTCGCTCAAGTCGGCATACGCGGCGGTAGAGCGCACCTCTAGGAGCAAAGCTTCAGGCACAAAACCACCGCCAAGCGCGACCGTGACCAGATGCTGAACCAGCACATCGAGTGGGCAGCTTGGCGACGGGCGCGCCTCCATGAGCCCGCTGGCCACGGCAGCTCTGGCGGCGGCGGCTTCAATGATTTCCAGGCTGTGCGTGGGCACCAGCGTGATGCGCGACGGCCTGCCCGGTGCGTGGCCTGAGCGCCCTGCCCGCTGCAGCAGCCGCGCCACGCCTTTGGGCGAGCCAATTTGCAGCACCCGCTCGACCGGTAAAAAGTCAACGCCCAGGTCAAGGCTGGACGTACACACCACCGTGCGCAACTCGCCGCTTTTCAAACCCGCCTCGACCCATTCGCGCACACCCCGGTCTAGCGAGCCGTGGTGCAGCGCAATCAGCCCCGCCCAGTCAGGCCGGGTCTGCAAAATCGCCTGGTACCAAAGCTCGGACTGCGAGCGGGTGTTGGTAAACACCAGTGTGGTGGTGCTTGCGGCAATTTCGGCAATGACCTGCGGCAGCATCGTCAGCCCCAGATGACCGGCCCACGGAAAGCGCTGGGCCACGTCAGGCAGCAGCGTGTCGATGATGAGTTTTTTGGGCACCGCGCCTTGAATCAAAGTCCCTTCAGCTGAGCCTAGCAGCGTGTGCATGGCCTCTTGCAAATTTCCCAGTGTTGCTGACATGCCCCAAATCACGAGCGCCGGATGAAAGGTTTTCAAGCGGGCCAAAGCCAGCTGCGTTTGCACACCGCGCTTGTTGCCCATCAGCTCATGCCACTCGTCCACCACCACCGCCTGCACGCTGCCAAGGACCTGCGCCGCATCAGCGCGCGACAGCAGCACCGACAGGCTTTCAGGCGTGGTGACCAGCACGGTGGGCAGGCGGGTGTTCTGAAAGCTGCGTTCAGCGGCTGACGTGTCGCCGGATCTGCTGCCCACCGTCCACAGCGCAAAGTTGCCATCCGCTTGCAGCATGTCCAGCGGCAACTGCAAGGCCCGCTGCGTGTCAGCCGCCAGCGCCCGCATGGGGGTGATCCACAGCACCGTTAGCGGCGCGCCAAGTGGTTTTCTATTTGCCTTAATTAATCCTGATTCAGGAGCTGCTTGCGCCCGTTTTGATTGGCCTACAGCCATAAAACGCATCAAAACACCGAACCAGACTGCATAGGTTTTGCCTGAACCGGTGGTAGCGTGCAACAGGCCCGACTGGCCTTGGCCGATGGCCTGCCAGATGTCTTTTTGAAATTTGAACGCTTTCCAGTCGCGTGCGGTGAGCCAGTCGGCCAGTGCAGATTTGACAGAGGGACGGCGGGCGGTGGTTTGAGGTAGTGGGCCTACGGTTGACGACATGGCGTTATGGTAATGTTGCCACCTGATTTCAGGAGAACCTCACATGAAGACCCGTTTTTTAAATCTGCTGCTCATCTGTATCACTTTGACGCTGTCTGGCTGCGGCTACAACCAGTTCCAGGCACTCGACGAGCAAACCAAATCGGCTTGGGCCGAGGTACTCAACCAGTACCAGCGCCGTGCTGACCTGGTGCCCAACATTGTGGCCACCGTTAAAGGCGAAGCGGCTTTTGAGCAGGATACGCTGACCAAGGTGGTGGAAGCGCGAGCCAAGGCCACATCCATGCAGGTCACGCCTGAAACCCTCAATAACCCGGAAGCGTTCAAGAAGTTCCAGGCGGCGCAGGGTGAGCTGAGTGGCGCGCTGTCCCGCCTGCTGGTGGTGACTGAGAACTACCCCAACCTGAAGGCCAACCAGGGCTTTCAGGACTTGCGGGTGCAGCTGGAAGGCACTGAAAACCGCATCACCGTGGCGCGTAACCGCTACATCAAGACCGTGCAGGACTACAACATCCTGGCGCGCAGCTTTCCCAACAACCTGACTGCGATGGTTTTCGGCTACAGCGTCAAGCCTAACTTCACAGTCGAGAACGAAGCGCAGATCAGCAAGCCACCGGCTGTGAACTTTGAGAAAAAGTAGCCTGACCAGGGCTAAAAAGTGCTCAAAATGACCGTTTTCAGGCATCAAATATGCCTTTAACCCAATGGATACGTGCCCAAGCAGCTATTATTTTAATAGCGCTTGTTTCATGTTTTGCGGGGGTTGTGCAGGCGCAAGACCTGCAAGCCATACCGCCTTTGACGGCCCGCGTCATCGACACCAGCGGCACGCTGGATGCAGCGCAAACGCAGGCGCTGGATGCCAAACTGGCAGCGTTTGAAAAAGCCAAAGGCGCGCAAATCGTCATCTTGATGGTGCCCACAACGCTGCCTGAAGACATCACCGACTATGCCCAGCGCGTGGGTGACGCTTGGAAGATTGGCCGCAAGGACATTGGCGACGGCTTGCTGCTGGTGGTGGCCAAAAACGACCGCACCGTGCGCATTGCCACCACAAAAGCCCTCGAAGGCGCGATTCCCGACCTGGCGGCCAAGCAGATCATCACCAACGCCATCACCCCACGCTTCAGGCAAGGCGACTTTGCAGGTGGGCTAGACGCGGCGGCGGACCAGATCATGGCTCGCATCAGTGGCGAAAACCTGCCTGCCCCAGATGCACAAAAGGGTGCAGGTGGCCAGCAAGGCTTTCAGTGGATGGACATGGCGGTGTTTTTGTTTTTTGCCGTGCCGATTGGCGCGCGGGTGCTGTCCAGTGTGCTGGGGCGCAAGCTGGGTGCGGTGGTGACGGGTGGCTGCGTTGGTGTGCTGGCCTGGCTGTTTACCAGCAGTCTGCTGCTGGCAGGGGTTGCCGGTGTGGTGGGTCTGGTGTTTGCACTGGTTGCCAGCCTGGGGGCATTGGGCAGCCTGGGTGGCGGACGCCGAAGCGGTGGCTGGAGTAGCGGTGGGTTTGGTGGCGGCGGTTTTGGCGGCGGGGGCGGCGGGGGTGGGGGCTTTAGCAGCGGTGGTGGCGGTAACTTTGGCGGCGGTGGCTCGTCAGGAAGCTGGTAAAAAAATGATCCACAAACTCAAAACCATGCTCAGGCATTTGTGGCTGGACGCCTCTGACGCTCAAAATGCCTTGCCCCCTGACATGCTGCAGCGACTGACCCAGCGTGTGGCTGCCAGCGAAGGCCGTCACACCGGGCAAATCCGTATTTATGTGGAGGCTGCACTGCCGTTGAGCTACCTGCTGCGCATCGGCAAAACCAGCCCGATGAAGGCCCTGATCCGCCAGCGCGCGGTGATGCTGTTTGGCAAGCTGCGCCTGTGGGACACCGAGAATAACAACGGCGTACTGATTTATCTGCAACTGGCCGAGCATGCCATTGAAATCGTGGCGGACAGAGGGGTCAACCGACATGTGTCTGCTGCGGGCTGGCAGGCCATGTCTGACCGGATGGGTGCCGCTTTTCGCGCGGGTCAGTTTGAAGAGGGTCTGACTCAGGCTATCGGTGAGGTGTCGAATGTACTGGTGGCGCATTTCCCGTCAGTGCCGGGCGGCCAGTCATTCAACGAGCAGCCTGACGAGCCGGTGTTGGGTTAAACCTTGAAAAAGCAGTTCACGGTTTGTAGCTCTTTTGCAGACCGCATGAGCGTTCAGCGCTACTGATCTGGCCTGATGATGTCTCAATTTCCGTTCGGGTTGAGCCTGTCGAAACCCTTCGACCCAGCTCAAGGCGAACGGTTCATAGTTCACGAGGCCGGATCCATAGGGCTACTTCTTTTGACGGAACTTGCGCAGTGCGGCAATCTGAGCCGCCATCACGGCCAGCTCTGACTGAGCCATGGCAATATCAATGTCACCTTTGGCATTTTTGAGCGCTTCTTCGGCAGCCGCTTTGGCAGACGTGGCCTTGGCTTCGTCCAGATCTTTGCCGCGAATCGCGGTGTCGCTTAAAACTGTGATCGAATTGGGCTGTACTTCAAGCAAACCACCTGCCACGAAAACAAACTCTTCCGTGTCATCGGCCTTGACGATACGCACAGCACCTGGTTTGATCCGGGTGATCAAGGGTGTATGGCGTGGGTAAATACCCAGCTCGCCCGCTTCAGCCGGCAGAGCCACAAACTTGGCTTCGCCAGAAAAGATGGACTCTTCTGCGGAAACAACATCGACACGAATAGTTGACATAAAAGCTCTCTGTGGTCGCTGGCTTTAAACCTTCTTGGCTTTCTCGAAAGCCTCGTCAATGGTGCCGACCATGTAAAACGCCTGCTCCGGCAGATGATCGCACTCGCCCGCAACAATCATCTTGAAACCGCGAATCGTTTCAGCCAGGCTGACGTACTTGCCGGGTGAGCCGGTAAACACTTCAGCGACGTGGAAAGGCTGGCTCAAGAAACGCTGGATTTTGCGGGCACGTGCCACAGCCAACTTGTCTTCAGGGGCCAACTCGTCCATGCCCAAAATTGCAATGATGTCGCGCAACTCTTTGTAGCGCTGCAAGGTGCCCTGTACGACACGCGCCGTGTTGTAGTGCTCTTCGCCCACAACCGCTGGCGACAACTGACGGCTGGTCGAATCGAGTGGGTCAACGGCCGGGTAGATACCCAACGAAGCGATATCACGGGACAGCACAACGGTGGAGTCCAGGTGTGCAAAAGTTGTTGCGGGTGAAGGGTCGGTCAAGTCATCAGCAGGCACGTAAACAGCCTGGATGGACGTGATGGAGCCGACCTTGGTCGAGGTAATACGCTCTTGCAGGCGACCCATCTCTTCAGCCAGCGTTGGCTGGTAACCCACGGCTGAAGGCATACGACCCAGCAGCGCGGACACTTCAGTTCCGGCCAGGGTGTAACGGTAAATGTTGTCCACAAAAAACAGCACGTCCCGACCTTCGTCACGGAAGGATTCGGCAATCGTCAAACCTGTCAAAGCAACGCGCAAACGGTTGCCTGGTGGCTCGTTCATCTGGCCGTAGACCATGGCCACTTTGGACTCTTCGAGTTTTTCAAGGTTCACGACGCCAGAGTCAGCCATCTCGTGATAGAAGTCATTGCCTTCACGGGTACGCTCACCGACACCTGCAAACACGGACAAACCGGAGTGCGCCTTGGCGATGTTGTTGATCAACTCCATCATGTTCACGGTCTTGCCTACGCCAGCGCCGCCAAACAATCCCACCTTGCCGCCTTTGGCAAACGGGCACACCAGGTCAATCACCTTGATGCCGGTTTCCAACAGCTCTTGTGAAGGGCTGAGCTCGTCGTAAGCAGGCGCTTTGCGGTGAATGGGTGCGGTCAGTGTCTGGTCAACCGGGCCGCGCTCGTCAATCGGTGCGCCCAGAACGTCCATGATGCGGCCCAAGGTGGCCTTTCCGACGGGCACAGTGATGTTGGCGCCGGTGTTATAGACGACATTGCCACGGCGCATGCCGTCAGACGTGCCCAGTGCAATCGTGCGCACCACACCGTCACCGAGCTGCTGCTGAACTTCCAGTGTCAGCGGCGAGCCTTCCATTTTGAGCGCATCGTAAATTCGGGGCATCTGGTCACGGGCAAACTCCACGTCAATTACTGCGCCGATACATTGAACAATTTTGCCTTGAGCCTGTGCCATGATGAAGTCCTATTGGGTTCTTTAATCTTTGATTTGTGCGTGAGGTTTAATTTTTAAACCGCAGCAGCACCGCTGACGATTTCCGAAAGTTCTTTCGTGATCGCCGCTTGACGCGTTTTGTTGTACACCAGCTTGAGCTCGCCAATCACGCTGCCGGCGTTGTCGGTGGCTGCCTTCATGGCGACCATCCGGGCAGACTGCTCAGAGGCCATGTTTTCAGCCACCGCCTGAAACACCAGTGCCTCGACATAGCGCACCAGCAAATCGTCAATCACCGTTTTTGCATCAGGCTCGTAGATATAGTCCCAGCCGTGCTGGTCCTTGTCAGCTTGCAGGCGATCAGCCGTCAATGGCAGCAACTGCTCAACCACTGATTCCTGGCGCATGGTGTTGATGAACTTGGTGTAGCACAGGTAAACCGTTTTGACCTTGCCTTCGGCATACGCATCGAGCAGCACCTTGACCGGGCCATTCAGCTTGTCCAGGTGCGGCTTGTCGCCCAGTTGCGTCGCATGTGACACAACCTTCACGCCCACACGGTTCATGAAGCCCAGGCCTTTGTTGCCAATGGCAACAGCCAGCGTGTCATGACCCGCGGCTTGCAGTTCCCTGAGTTTGACAGTCACAGCGCGCAGCACGTTGGTGTTCAAGCCACCACACAAGCCCTTGTCCGTCGTGACCACAATGAACCCGGTCGCCTTGGCGTCGTTGGCCTGCATGAACTCATGCGTGTACTCAGGATTGGCCTTGGACAGGTTGGCTGTGATGTTGCGGATTTTGTCGCTGTACGGGCGGGCGGCGCGCATCCGCTCCTGCGCTTTGCGCATTTTGGAGGCGGCCACCATTTCCATGGCCTTGGTGACCTTTTTGGTGTTCTCCACCGACTTGATCTTGCCGCGTATCTCTTTACCTGCTGCCATAACAGTTTCCTGGTTTCGGGTAACGAATTAAGCGAAGGACTTCTTGAACTCGACCAAGGCGACCTTTAATTCGGCCTCCGCATCCTGGCACGCTTTTTTAGTCGCCTTTTTCGCGTCGCTGTCGTCAGCCTTGGCGGTTTTCACGTCCCATTTCGCACCATTTTTTTCAATGGTCGCCAACATGGCAGCGTGCTTGTCTTTCAAGTAGCTGTGCAATCCAGACTCAAACGCCAGAACTTTCTTGACATCCACGTCGTCCATGAAACCCTGATTGACGGCGAACAGTGTCACACCCATGAGACTGATCGGCAACGGAGAATACTGCAACTGTTTGAGCAGTTCGGTCACGCGGGCACCACGGTCAAGCTGCTTGCGGGTAGCTTCGTCCAAATCGGATGCAAACTGCGCAAACGCTGCCAGCTCACGGTACTGGGCCAAGTCGGTACGGATACCACCTGACTGACCCTTGATCCAGTTCGTCTGCGCAGCACCGCCAACGCGTGACACCGAAATACCGGCGTTAATCGCTGGGCGGATACCGGCGTTGAACAACGACGTTTCCAGGAAGATCTGGCCGTCAGTGATCGAAATCACGTTGGTAGGCACAAAGGCCGACACGTCGCCAGCTTGCGTTTCAATGATCGGCAGTGCCGTCAATGAACCGGTTTTGCCTTTGACCTCACCTTTGGTGAAGTCTTCAACATACTTTTCGTTCACGCGGGCTGCGCGCTCCAGCAAGCGGCTGTGCAGATAAAACACGTCGCCTGGGTAGGCTTCGCGGCCTGGCGGGCGGCGCAGCAGCAATGACACCTGGCGGTAAGCCACGGCTTGTTTGGACAAGTCGTCATACACGATCAGTGCGTCTTCGCCGCGATCGCGGAAGTACTCGCCCATGGTGCAGCCAGAGTAGGCGCTCACGTATTGCATGGCGGCAGATTCAGACGCTGAAGCGGCCACAACAATGGTGTATTCCATCGCGCCAGCCTGCTCCAGCGAGCGAACCACGTTCTTGATGGAAGACGCTTTTTGACCAATCGCAACGTAGACGCATTTCACGCCGTTGCCTTTTTGGTTGATGATGGCATCAATCGCAACAGCGGTTTTGCCGGTCTGGCGGTCACCAATGATCAGTTCGCGTTGACCACGGCCCACGGGCACCATGGAGTCGATGGACTTCAGG
>JANMIH010000063.1:0-8570 GCA_031375685.1 Polaromonas sp.
CAAGCTGGCCTGGGTGATGGTGTAGCTGCTGTCTTCTGTGCCTGCGGCCAGGCTAGCCTTGGCTCCAGTCAGCGCAGGCGCGTGGTTGTCCAGCAATACATGAATGGCCGCGCTGTTGATGGCGGGCGTACCGTTTTCAAAGCGAATACTTTCTATCGTGCCATCAGACTCCTGACCCAGCGTAGCGCTGAACCAATTCTTCAGCACCAGCGCATCAGCCGTGTTTTTAATGCCCACAATCACATCAAAGTTTTGCCGCGTCAAGGTGATGTCTGCTGCCGTCAGGTTGCCGCGCACCAGTACCGCGTCAGCCGCGCCAGCGCTGTCTGTCACGGTGTCACGCCCGCCGCCGCGTTGCAGCACATAGCCGTCATTGCCTGCACCGCCGCTCAAAGTGCTGCTGGCACCGTTACCCTGCATCAGGTTGTCTAGCCCATTGCCTGTGCCATTGATAGCCTGCGTACCCGTCAGCGTCAGGTTTTCTATGTTCTGCGCCAAGGTATAGCTCACACTGGCCTTGACCACGTCATTGCCCCAGGCAGTCCCTGTAAAACCATCATGCCCATAGGTATTGAAGTAATCTGCACCCAATAGGTTGTCACTTGTCATCAGCGTGCCCAAAGGTGCGGCCTGCCCGTCTGCTAGCTCAATGACCTGGTCGCCAGCGTTGTCAACCACGTACACGTCGTCCCCTGCCCCACCGGCCATCACGTCAGCGCCGGTACCGCCATCCAAATAGTTGTCAGCCTGGTTACCAAACAGCGCATTGCTGCCTTCGTCGCCAAAAGCCTCCAGGTCAGCCACGCCGCCCAGAACAATATTTTCAATATTCGGCAGGTAGCGTTGGTCTACATACGAAACAACGGTGTCAATGCCGCCGCCTGCCTCTTCAACCACCAAGTCTTGCGCGTTGCCCACCGCATACACGTCGTTACCCGCATCCCCCTGCAACCTGTCAGCGCCGCTACCGCCATAAAGCCAGTCGCTGCCGTTACCGCCGTAAAGCACATCCACACCATTGCCGCCTGACAAAACATCATCGTCGTCACCGCCCTGAAGCGTGTCATTGCCATCATCGCCAAAAAGGCGGTCGGCACCCGCGTCGCCATACAAGTCATCGTTGTCGTCGTCGCCATGCAGCAAATCGTTGCCAGCACCACCCGTGACGGTGTCTTCACCCTTGCCGCTATGCAGTTGGTCATCACCATCGTCACCCAGAACAAGATCGTCGCCAGAATCGGCATACACCACATCATCACCTGCACCGGCTTTGACGCGGTCATTGCCCGAACCCGCATAAATCCGGTCTATACCCTCACCACCGCGAACAATGTCGTCACCCGCGCCGGTGTTGATCAAGCCGCCCAGCGGGTTGGCCACCACGTTGTCAGCAGGGTCTGTGTCCAGCTGTTCTGAACTGACGTCGAAGCGCACATCGGCCAGACGCGCCATGCTGCCGTCAACCCGTGTGTAGCTGCCAATGCCAAAAACCGTGTTGCCCTCGATGGTTTGCAACACGTTGTTGCTGGTTAAATTGATAGAGGCAATACCGCGTTGCGACAAGGTGGTCAGCTCGCCAGCGGTTTGCACGCCGTCTTCGTTCGCGTCCTGCCACACATAGAACTTGCCCCACTTTTCATCGGCTGCTGAAAACTTGCCATCGTTGTTGGTGTCAAACGCCGACAAACCCTCCAGGTCGGTACGCGCACCCGGTTTGTAGCCTTTAAAACGAATCTCGTCACGCGAGGCAATCGCACCGTCATTGTTGGCGTCATAAGCCAGCAAACCGTCATAACCCGACGTCCAGCCCGTGCGCTCGCGCACACCATCGCCGGTAAAGTCGTAAAACGCGGTGGAGTCACGCGCCGCAATAAAACGAAAACCATTATTGTTGAGGTCCAGCACGATGGGCGAACCCTCACCACCCTCACCACCCTCACCACCCTCGCCACCTCCTTCGCCACCTCCGCCTTCACCCCCGCCACCGCCTTCTCCACCAGCACCACCCTCGCCGCCAGCTTCACCACCACCACCACCACCACCACCAGCTTCTGCTTCTGCTTCTGCTTCTGCTTCTGCTTCTGCTTCTGCTTCTGCTTCTGCTTCTGCTTCTGCTTCTGCTTCTGCTTCTGCTTCTGCTTCTGCTTCTGCTTCTGCTTCTGCTTCTGTCTCAGTCTCAGTCTCAGTCTCAGTCTCAGTCTCAGTCTCAGTCTCAGTTTCGGTTTCGGTTTCAGTCTCAGTTTCGGTTTCAGTTTCAGTCTCAGTTTCGGTTTCGGTTTCGGTTTCGGTTTCGGTTTCGGTTTCGGTTTCAGTCTCAGTCTCAGTCTCAGTTTCGGTTTCAGTCTCATCTCCATCATCGGTCTCGTCCGTCTCATCGCCAGGTGCATTTTCATCACCGCCAATCGAATCAGCCTCACCACCATCCTCAAACCCACCCCAACTGTAGTCAGGGATACCCGTCGACTCACTACCAGCCGATGGATCCGGGATATCAATCACATGCTTGATCTGCGTACTCGCACCATCGGCATCGGTGACCTTCACAATAAAAGCGTCATCCCTGCCACCTATATTGGGCGCATTAAAGTAACGCCATTCACCCGTTTGGCTGTTCAAAGCCAATTCCCCATATCGTGTACTTTTAACAATCTGGTAGGTCAAGCCACTGGCTGGCGTTTCTACGTCAGTTGCACTTAATCTGCCAGTGTCAATGTTCGGTATCAGCACCTCCCGCCATTGATGGATAGCAGCGGCATCCCTGGAATACATACGCCCATCCTTAAAGCCAATCTCTTGCCCGCTACCGATGACTGACGGAACATACACATTGCCACTGATGTTTGTTTGGTCTTGCAACACTTCGCCCAGCGACACGTTAAATGGCAAGGTGTAAGACACCACGGCCAGGCCACTGCTCTCATTCACAATGCTCAGCAAGTCTTCCCACCCCGCGTTTCGCAAGCTACCGTTGACGACAAATACCGGTGCGTCATTGACTGATGCCACGTCAATCTTCGCTGTCGCCAAGCTGCTGCGGCCCAAACCATCAACCACCGTATAGCCAAAACTGGCCATGCCAAAAAAGTTGGCTGTGGGCACAAACGTGATGGTGCCAGTGGCCTGGTCAAAGCTCACGCTACCGCCCACAGCATTGCTCACTGCACTGATGGCCAGCACGCCGCTCAACCCCGCACGGTCATTGTTCAGCAACTGGGTGGTGGTGACCTTTAAGGCCGTATCCTCCAGCCCATCCATCAACTCATCAACCGTCACCAGCACACCATCAGCGCTGGTGCGGGTATGCGCTGCGCGCACTGCAGCATCGGTACTTTGCCCATAGTCAGCCACTGCCCTGACCAGCAGGCTGCTTTGCCCGGCTTCACTGATTGACAGCAAACTGTTGCCCGCATTTTTGGTCACAAACCCGGCTGAATCTGCCTGCAAGGCCGTGGCTTGCATAGCCCGGCCAGCACCACCCATCACAAATTGGCCAGCGCCAATGTTCAGCTCAGTGATGCCCTTCGCGCCCAGGCTAAATAATTCATGGCTTTGCGCCACGGCATCGTGGTTAATGTCTTGCCACACCCGCAGGTGGCTAAAGGCAAAATCACTGGCGGTTATTTTGTTGTCGCCATCCGCGTCAAGTGCTTGCAGCACATTCAAACCCCGCGCGGCCATGTTGACTTGTGAGTCATTGAACATCTCTGCGCCGCCACTGATCTGGCCATCGCCATTTTTGTCGATCACCAACATACCATCGCGCGTGTTGATCCAGTCACTTTCTTCAGCAAAACCATCATCATCAATGTCCACCAGCACGCTGCCGCCCTGCGCCTTGGTCGTCACGGTAATGCCATTACCGTCCATATCAAGCACGATGGGGCGCACGGTTTGGCTGTTGGCCGCACCATAGCCGCCCGCATTGCCCGGCGTCGCATCATCTGGGTTGGCACCCAGCCACAGGCCTTGTGCTTTGGCGCGGTTTTTAACGCTCAGGCCAGCCAGGCCATCACCCCGATTGGCTTGGGCCAATGCCGTCTGGCTTTCCCAGCCATTGACCACCGCCGCGTTACCATCAAAACTACCCAGTGCAATCTCGATGAACTGCTGGTTCATGCCTTTGAAGAAGGCGTCGGTATTGGCAATTTCAGTCGCCTCATTTGAGCCAACATAGTCCCCGTTGGTATTGAAATAGCGCTGCACACTGACGCCGGTTTCTGTGTCCACCCAGCTCATGATGAAAGGGCCAGCGCCATACTGGTTGGCGCTAAAGTGCAGGCCGGGCAAACGCCCGGCAATCATGCCCCAGTCACCTGCGGGCAACTGGGTGTTGATCACTGTCCGCAAGCCGCCCAGCAGGCTGTCCATGGTGCTCATCACGGCGCTGTTGATGCGCGGCGACGTGGCGATGGCCTGCATCGTGGAGTCGTACTGGTTACCGCCACCTGCCCATAGGCCTGTGGCTGTCAGCGAGCTCTGCACGCCTTTGCCGTCAGCGGCGGGCACAAACGCCGCGTCGCTGGTAACAGTCCAGGCAAGCGGCTCAGGTGCGCTGCCAAACAGATCGTCAAAGATAAAGACGGCAATCTGAACAGCGGCTATCGCCCAGCCCACAGGCCCGGCCCAGGTGTAGCTCAAAGCGTTTAAAACGGCCAGGCTGGCGGTGACGGTGCCCACGGTGTCGCCTTTTGATATGGCGTTGATCAGGTTCAGGTACGGCAATGCTGTATTGAGCGCCTCAAACACCTCAACCGTTTGCACCAGATCGGCTGCAGCCTCATCCCCAAGCTGGGCAAGCGCTCTGGCGGTTTCAAGTCCGCCGATGTCCTCGATGCTTTGCAGAACCTGTGCTTTAAAAAATTCAGCGTAAGCACTGTTCACAAACCCCGCCCCACTGGCCAGCGCACCAAACTCATCACCGCGCTCCAGCGCATTGACCAGACTGTTCAGGTTGTTCAAGGTACTCAGGCCGCCTGCTATCTGGCCCAGCTCTGCGTTTTTAGACAAATCAGCGGCCAGGTTAAATACGGCTGCGCCGATGGGCAGGGGGCTGCCGCTTTTTAAGGCGGCTATCAGGCTTTGGATGTTGGTCAGTGTGTTGCCGTAGCCTTTGGCCTGGGCTGTGGCGTACCAGGCGGTTTCTTGGCCTGCTGTGTTGCTGGCGCCTTGCACTGGGGCAAAGCCGTCTGCGTCGCTTGCATCGCCTGCGGTGATGAGTTGTTGAAACTGACCCGGTGCATCAGGATCCGAAGTGAGTTCAGCCTGGTCAAAAGTGACACTGGCAAACGCAGAATTGAGCAGCTCCGCATTGACCGGGGGTTGCCCGTTGATGGTCAAGACTTCATCGACAGTAAACGCAGCTGATTCATCTCCGCCGTCGCCCGCCAAATCATTACTTTCACCCGACAAGTGTCCACGTAACACGACACTTGAACCTGCAATATCAAGATGCATTTCGCGCACGTTGTCGCCCAGCGTTGAGCTGCTGATGACGATGCCATTGTTTTCTATCGCCATTGTTGCCCAGTTATCACCCTTCTGAATAGTCATGCCCTCGGTGGTAACGCTCAAGGACTCGTCGCCCTTGCTGGCGTATATGCCGTATGCGTCGCGGGTGACCTCAAAGCCCTGGGCTACCAATTCGGCTTCCAGTTTGGCAGCGGTGTCGGTTTGTGCGCTGGGTAAAAACCCGAGCTGGGAGCCAGACAAAAATTCGGTGGGGTTCCAGTCAGTCAGGCCAAAGTTGTCGTTAGCCCAGTCAGCTGATGCCAGCTGTGTGCTTGCTTCTTTGCTGGCAAGGGGGGCCGGTATTGCGTCCAGCAAGGTGTATGGGTTGACGCGGGGAATGGGTGGGCCTACATAGTCCGCTGGCACGATGGCCGCGCCGCTGGCGTCATAGCGTTGGCCGTCTTTGATGAACTCGCCGACCGGGTTGCCCGTGGCAATGTCTTTGGTGATTTGGCGCGACTTCACACCGTCTGCTCGCCACTCGACGATGGTTTCTTGGGTCTTGTCGGCGCTTAGTGAGCGTTGGTATACGGTGCCATCGGAGCGGAATATGGTTTCGAATTCGAAGGCCGTCCCATTGATCGGGTCTTTGCCAAAACTCTGGCTAACAACATCCCCTTTTTTGAAGTGCCCGTCTTGGCTGTCGGCCTTAATTTCATATTCCAGGGTGATGCCGCCATCGGCCTCATTCTTGACAGAGCCCGCATTGGTTAAATCACCGGTAAAAATCGGGGCACCAGCACCACGCGCCGGATTTATCCCAGTGCCATTCACAGGCAATGCAGAGTTGGGGGTTGGTGTTGCGGCTTGATCGAAAGAATATGGCGCGCCTTTTTGCGTGATGTTGAGAGTACGCACACCGTTTTCTTTCACCGACGTGCTTGAGTCAAATGCAGTGAATCCATCTTCACCCACAAGGTAACCGTTACCCGTGTCGCCGTTGTAGCGCACTGCAACCCGACCTGTGAGCGGGTCTATCCAGATCGTGGCGGGGAATTGACCAAGGGGGGCGTTTACTTGCTGGGGATTAACGGTGATGGCATCGTTAATAGTGACCACGGCTTTGCGCATATTCTCCGTATCAGCACCAAACATCGCACGCGCCACCGCAGCATCTGGGTCAGTAAATACTTGCCCCGGTGCAAAGTCTCCTTTGCCCTCTTGGCGCAACAACACGTCGCTCAATGGGCTATCAGATTCGAGGATCGTGCTGTACAGACCGCCGCTCGCAAGAGCATCCATTGGACCCTTCACCACAGCGGAGTTAAATGTCTGCCGAGTATTCGCATATGCATTCGCAAAATCTTTAAGATCCTGTAGATCGTATGCATTCGGATGCCCTGCTACCACGAGCGTGGTTTCCCCAGTGTGCCCGGCGCTATTGTTCTTGAGCACCACCGCACCGTCTTGCAGGTAATCCATCAGCGCGCCAAATCCGGGGCTTTTAGCCGTGCCAGCTGCGCCTTCTACGCCGGGGCCGTACTGGTTATAGACCTTCATGGCAAATGCGGCAAACTCCTCCACATGGGTTCCCTCTGCCAATATCGCTTGCCCGTAGGGTGTGGCAAACGCCCGCTGCGCTGCCCCGACCGCGCCCTCAAGGTGCGGCACATCAAAGGTCTTGTGAATCCAGGTGGCACCCGTAGACGACTCACCAAAACTGCGAGCGGCCGCTTGCATGGTCGAGCTCAAAGTACCCAACTTCAGAGCTGTGGTGAACTGATCTTGCGTAAAACCCAGCGGCGCGCCCTGGGTAGCACTCCATGCAAAAACAGCTTGTGCATAGGGCGCTGCGGTATCTTTATGTTGGCTAAAGTCATTTTGGAACACGCCAACACTCAGCCCGCTGGCTCCGCCAGCATTGACCACCCTTGAGTAGGGCGTTGCGCCACCCTCGGTCTGTATGCCTACGCTGTAGTAGGCAATGCTGGCGAGCCGTCCTGCTTGAACGGTGAGCAAAGATGTTGTGGATGTAGTTGCCATGTGAATTCCCCAAATTGTCTGAATTTAGTTTTGAATAATGTTTTTGAGAGAAAACAGGTCTTCTGTTGTTTTCTCTTTGATACAGCGGTGCTCAGCGATGGTACGGCCCTTACCGACGGATTCGTAGATCGAGAGAAGTACGCCCTGATACCGCGATTCAGGTCCGGCTTGTGCGTACAACACAAAATGGACTTCTGGATGATCGTCTAACGGGGTAAAACTCACGTCGATACTCACACTCTTACCAAGTGGAACATTCGCAGTTGACCAAGGAGCGTTCGCATACAAGTGAAAGTTCCACGTGGGATGGTCATAAATTGGATTCTCATGCTCGCCTAGTTGTGGAAACATCAATTCCGGTTTTTTCCCCACCAGGCCATAGCGATATTGCAGCGTGCCGGTTGTCTTGGTCAGCTCAGCACTGGCGCAAAGCGACGCCGTTTTGCCATGCTTGAACGGACAAGAAAACACAACCCGTTCGTCTGCCGTGCAATGTGTTGGTACTGCCTTTTCCTTCGCATAAGCATGCGGCATTACCAATACTGATATCAATACCCATGCAGCCAATCGCCCTGCAGCACAAAGCCCCATCAAGGCCGCCCACTCAAATGCTCGTCGTCCGTTTTTCATAATTCTGATGTGCATAGTTTTCATTTTTTCTCCTCCTCTTTGCGTTTTAAATCCGGGTAGTTTGGGCATCATGCCGCCAGCGCCCAAACCATTTCATTGGCCGCTGTAGCTCTATCTGTTGAGTCCAGCAGGCCTGCCGCCCTCATATCCATCACGTAAGCAGTTACTTCTCTAGGTGTGAACTGCGGCACTACGGCTTCGGCTTTGACTCGCCCGGCAATCATGCCCCAGTCACCTGCGGGCAACTGGGTGTTGATCACTGTCCGCAAGCCGCCCAGCAGGCTGTCCATGGTGCTTATCACGGCGCTGTTGATGCGCGGCGACGTGGCTATGGCCTGCATCGTGGAGTCGTACTGGTTACCGCCACCTGCCCATAGGCCTGTGGCTGTCAGCGAGCTCTGCACGCCTTTGCCGTCAGCGGCGGGCACAAACGCCGCGTCGCTGGTAAC
>JANMIH010000132.1:0-4958 GCA_031375685.1 Polaromonas sp.
CCCGACTCAGTGAGCTCCACCATTTCAGTCAGGGACTCGCCCTGCAAGCCGCGCGTTAAAGCGCCCAGCGGAAACACGCGTGACTGGTGCAGTTTTTCAGCGCGGAACTTGAGCATCTCCACCAGACCCGGCTCATCAAGAACAGGGTCGGTATCAGGCGGGCAGACCAGGCTGGTGACGCCGCCTGCCACAGCTGCAGCCAGCTCGCTTTCCAGCATACCTTCATGCTCATGGCCAGGCTCACGCAGGCGGGCAGACAGGTCCATCAAACCTGGTGCAACGATGCAGCCTGTCGCATCAATCGTTTTATTAGCTACAAAATCAGAAGCGACTTGGCCTATGGAGACAATGCGGCCAGTGGCTATCGCCACATCACATACCGCATCGAATTTTGAGGCCGGATCAATCACTCGGCCGTTTTTGATTAGTATTTTCATTTGTTCAGTCCTCAACGATAGGCAAGCCTGTCAGGCAGCGATGGGATGTCATTCAAGCAGGGGCCGCGGATCTGGCTTTGCCAGGCCGCAGGCGCAGCGGCCCCCTCTGGGGGCAGCGAACCACACGAAGTGGGGAGCGTGGGGGTCACGCCTCATTCCCGGCGACGATACTCATGACGGCCATGCGCACCGCAATGCCAAAGGTGACCTGCGGCAAGATGACACTCTGCGCACCGTCCACCACAGCCGAGTCAATTTCAACCCCCCGGTTGATGGGGCCAGGGTGCATCACGATGGCATCCGGTTTGGCCAGTTTTAACTTTTCAAGCGTCAAGCCAAAGCTTTTAAAAAACTCCTGGCTGCTGGGCAGCAGCGCGCCGGTCATGCGTTCGTTTTGCAGGCGCAGCATGATGATGACGTCTGCACCCTTGATGCCCTCTTCGAGCGTGTTGCAGACCCGCACGCCCATTTGCGCCATGTCTGAAGGCACGAGCGTTTTGGGGCCGACCACGCGCACCTCGGGGCAGCCCAAAGTGGTGAGGGCATGAATATCAGAACGGGCCACTCTTGAATGCAGCACATCCCCGACGATGGCCACCGTCAGGTTGGTGAAGTCTTTTTTATAGTGCCGGATGGTGTACATGTCCAGCAGCCCCTGCGTGGGATGCGCATGGCGGCCGTCACCTGCATTGATGACATGCACATGCGGTGCAACGTGCTGGGCAATCAGGTACGGTGCGCCAGATTCGCTGTGCCGCACCACAAAAATGTCAGCCGCCATCGCGCTCAAGTTGGCGATGGTGTCGAGCAGTGACTCGCCCTTGGTGGCAGATGACCGGGCGATGTCCAGCGTGATGACATCGGCCGATAACCGGGTGGCCGCAATGTCAAACGTGGTGCGGGTGCGGGTGGAGTTTTCAAAGAATAAATTAAAGACGCTTTTGCCGCGCAGCAGCGGGACTTTTTTCACCTCGCGGTCGCTGACCGATACAAAGTTGGCGGCAGTGTCCAGGATGTGCATCAACGTGGCCTTGGGCAAGCCTTCCGTTGACAGCAGATGAATCAACTCGCCGTTCTTGTTGAGCTGAGGATTGCGTTTGTACAGCACGGTTTTTCCTCCTTATTTGTCTTGCACTTCAAAACTGAAACTGCCGTCTGCCAGGCGTGCCAGCGCCAGACTTTGTGCAGCAGGCAGCGCAACACGCGCAATCGCCACATCAGGCTGTATGGGCAATTCACGCCCACCCCGGTCAACCAGCACCACCAGCTTGACGCTGGCCGGACGGCCATAGTCAATCAGCTCGTTGATCACGGCGCGCAAGGTGCGCCCGGTGTAGAGCACATCGTCAACCACCACCAGATGCGCACCATTCACGTCAAAAGGCAGTTGGGTCTGGGAGCTGGCCGCCAGGCCGCGCTTGGCAAAATCATCGCGGTGCATGGCAGACGACAAAATGCCGATTTTCCCGGTCAGTTTCAGGTCAGCCTGGAGGCGCTCAGCCAGCCAGACGCCGCCGGATGCAATACCTACCAGTTGAGGTGGCTCGTTGTAGCTGGTCTCATGGGACGAAATGAGCAACTGCATGGCTTTAAGCAATTCGCGGTACAGCCCCTCGGCGTCCAGGGTCAGGCTACTCATCTTTCAGGCTCCTTAAAAACTGCTCAAGAATAATGCAAGCCGAAGCGGCATCGGCGTCTTTGGCACCGCTTGCGTACAGGCTTTTGGCCTCAGTGGTGCTGTAGCGCTCGTCAACTTCAAATACGGGCAACGCAAATTTGGCACGCAATTGACGGGCAAACTTGTGAGCGCGTGCGGTGTTCTCATGCGCCGCACCGTCAGGGTGAAACGGCACACCGACGACCAATGCATCGGGTTGCCAGTCTTTGACCCGGACCGCCACAGCATCGAGGCGGGTGTCGTTATTGGCGTTGATGGTGGGCTGCGGGCTGGCGGTGCGAGTGAGCCGGTTGCCCGTAGCAACGCCCGTGCGTTTGATGCCGAAATCGAAAGCTAAAAAGGTTTGCAGGCCAGTGGCCACAGGAGCGCTGGCGCTCACTGTCATGCGTGGCCTGCCTCGGGGGACAGCATCCAGGCCTCTAACCCAAGCAACTTCAACGCTTTTGCATAGCGCTGGTCTACCGGCGTGTCAAAAATCACCGCCGGGTCAGCCGCCACTGTCAGCCAGCTGTTGTCAGAAATTTCAGACTCCAGCTGACCTTGCCCCCAAGAGGAATAGCCCAGCGATACAAACACCTTTCGCGGGCCATAACCAGTAGACAGCGCTTCCAGCACATCTTTGGAGGTCGTCATTTCCAGTCCGCCAGGAATGGTCATCGTCGAGGCGTAGAGCGACTCATTGCCCGGCATGACCACGGATTCATGCAGCACAAAACCACGCTCGGTTTGTACCGGGCCGCCCTGAAACACGGGCGCTTGCGTCAAATCCTGGCGATGCAGTGGCAGCTCGACTTTTTCAAACAGCTTTTTCAGGTTGATGTCGCTTGGCTTGTTGATGACCAGACCCAAAGCGCCACGCTCGGAATGTTCACACATGTAAATCACACTTTTGGCGAAAGTCACGTCTTGAAGACCCGGCATGGCAATCAAAAAGTGGTGTGTGAAGTTGGTCAAATCAGATTCCGTGCTCATGGATTTATTTTACGCGACAGTCGGGTTTAGACCTTCGCAGGGAAGTTGTCTGAGCATATTGACTACCATCGCTCCATGCAAAAAAAATACCCCACTGGCCTGATGTGGTTCAGGCGCGACTTGCGTGCCTTTGACAACGCCGCCCTGCACCATGCCCTTAAAAGCTGTGAGCAGGTGCATTGCGTTTTTGTGTTTGACAAGGAAATTCTGGACCGCTTGCCCAGGCAAGACAGGCGTGTGGAATTTATCTGGGAAGCCATCGCCGAGCTGAATGAACAACTGCAAGGCATGGCCGCGCAATACAAGACAAAAGGCGCAGGTTTGATCGTGCAGCATGCCGTGGCCAGTGACGCCATACCGGCGCTGAGCCAGCAACTCAAAATTGACGCCGTTTTTACCAACCACGACTATGAACCCCAGGCGCTTGCCAGAGATGCCAAGGTACAAGCCCTTTTGGAGGCACAAGGCACAGCGTTTCACACGTTCAAAGACCATGTGATTTTTGAACGGGCTGAGGTGTTGACGCTGGCCAGCAAGCCTTACAGCGTGTTCACGCCGTACAAAAATGCATGGCTCAAAAAAGTCGACGCCTACTATTTAAAGCCTTACCCCATAGATACTTACGCAGCCGCCCTTGCACCCCTGCCCGCCAGCCACCAGCAAGCTGTGCCCAGTCTTCGAGCCATCGGGTTTGAAGCGACCAATCTGCACAGCCTGAAGATCCCGACAGGTGCCACGGGTGGTGCGCAACTGTTTGATGAGTTTTTGACCCGTATGGACGGTTATGGCGAAACGCGCAACTTCCCAGCGGTCAAGGGGCCGAGTTATCTTGGTGTGCATTTACGCTTTGGCACCGTGTCGATTCGGCAATTGGCAAGTAGCGGACTGGAGCAGCAAAGCGCAGGCAGTGAAGGTGCAGCGGTGTGGCTCAGCGAGTTGATCTGGCGCGATTTTTATGCCCAGATTCTGGCCAACTTTCCACATGCCGCCAATGACGCTTTCAAGGCTGAATACGACAAGATTCAATGGGAGCAAGGGGATGATGCCAAAGCCCTGTTTGCCGCCTGGTGCGAAGGCCGCACCGGCTACCCGCTGGTTGATGCCGCCATGGCACAAATCAACCAGACTGGCTACATGCACAACCGCCTGCGCATGGTGGTGGCCAGCTTTTTAACCAAAGACCTCGGCCTGGACTGGCGCTGGGGTGAGCGCTACTTTGCTGAAAAGCTCAACGACTTCGATTTGGCATCTAACAACGGCGGCTGGCAGTGGGCGTCCAGCAGCGGCTGTGACGCGCAGCCCTATTTCAGAATCTTTAACCCGACCAGCCAAAGTGAAAAGTTTGACGGTGAAGGCAAGTTCATTCGCCGCTACCTGCCGCTACTGGCCAAGCTGCCCAACAAGGCCATTCATGCGCCGTGGCTGGCTGCGCCGCTGGAGTTGATGGCGGCGGGCGTTGAACTGGGTAAAACCTATCCGTATCCGGTCGTCAAACATGACGAAGCCAGAGCCAGGACGCTGCAGCGCTATGCGGTGGTGAAAAAGGGGTGAGTCAGCCAGCCGGCAATCGCTATTGTTTCAGGAGCTGCTTGCGCCCGTATTTATTGGATTAGAGGCCGTTTTGATGCCTAAAAAACATCAAAACAGCGTCGAAAATGACCCGGAGCCGGTTATTCCGTTTTGACATCATTCGTGAACGCTAAGGCGAAGCGACGACAGTACAAACGTACGGCTAGCGAAGCCGAGAAAGTGCACGGATGATTTGGAAATGGAATTAAGCAGTGGCCTCAGCGCTGCAATAGTGCCGCACCAGGCTCATCAGCTCTTCTTCAGGGTACGGCTTGCCCAGATAGTGATCTACACCGAGTTCT
>JANMIH010000152.1:0-2524 GCA_031375685.1 Polaromonas sp.
AGCAGGGTATCCAGATCATCTTTGCCAAACTCGACTACTGCCCTGCGATTGTTCATTTTTCTATCCCTCTAAACTGAAGTAATCAGCTTTGGAGTGGATGTTCATATAAAAGTTCAATACATATGCAACACTACACTAGCAGCCTGGTTGCCCAGACGTTGCCGATCAAAGCGGCGAGCGTGATAACGCTCAATTGCAACCCCGTCAGTTTTGATTGCAGGCGTGAAAAGGTCTTGATCATGGCGACTCCGGTCAGTGATTGGTCAGATCGATGATCGATGGATTGCCGCCGCCTGTCCTTTCAGCGGTGTCGCGAAGTGTTTCGTTTTATGTCGCCGGGCTTCAGGCTTGAAGCGGGGCCTTCTGCCGCCCAGGCCCCTGGAGGTCAAGAGCGCCTGTTTTTGGACGTCATTTAAGTGTTTTGACCAGTCAATACGGGCGCAAACAGCTGCTAAATATATAGCAATCTGAGCCCTACAGCCCGGTCCGCGCAATGTACCGTTTGCGCATAAAAATCGTCAGCACACCGGCCACCACCAGCAGCATCAGCCCCACGGTCATCCAGAAGGCGGCAGGTGAATGCAGGCCGGGGATGTGCTCAAAGTTCATGCCGAAAAAGCCGGTGATCAGGTTCAGGGGCAAAAAAATCGCCGTCACGGCCGTCAGGGTGCGCATCACATCGCTGGTGCGGTTGTTCTGCGCGTTGAAATGGATTTGCACCACCGTCTCGGCTGACTGCTCCAGCCGGCGGGCGTGCTGGGTCACGCGCTCGATGTGTTCCATCACGTCACGTGCCCGGGCCACCAGTTGGTCGCGCTGGTGCTGTGCCGCTTGCAGCGCCTGGTCAGCGCCCATCATGAAAGACGCCAGCGGCTGCTCGCGCAGCGAATCCAGCCACTCCTGCATGGCGTCGTGCTGTTCGTCGCACAGGTCTTCCAGCACATGCAGCTGGGTGCGCGCGGTCATCAGCGCGCCCCAGTTGTCAAAACGCGAGTTGGCACGCAGCAGGTCGGCCTGCCACAGTTCGAGCTGGCTGGCCAGTACCTTGCGCAGGTCCAGGTAGCTGTCAACCATCGCGTTGATCATGCGCAGCGCCAGGTCTGCCGGGCTGGTGGGCAGGCGCTGCCGGGCCAATGCAGACTCAGCGCCTGACGCTTCCAGGCTGAATTTGGCATCGGCCAGAAACCGCTGGATAAAGCTTTTGGCGGTGTAGCAGCCGGGCGGGTGAACGCTGATCAGGCAGCGGTCAAACACCGCAAAACCCACCGCCTTGGAGCTGATGCGGTTAAAAGTGGGCAAGCGCTCACCCCGCTTGCGCGACTTGCCTTCCTGACCGTGGTAGTCATGAATGGCTTTTTCTTTCGCGTCTTCGGCCTGCGTTTCAAGCTGCGTGGCCAGCCGCCTGAAAATGATCAGGTCGTAAATCGACGTGGAGTCATAGTGCGACGGATGCTGCGGGCTGGCCAGGTCCTGGCAATGCAGGTCCAGCAGGGGCGAGCCGCCCAACACCAGCGCGGCCTGTTGCAACTGGTGTTGCGCCGCGTCAAACTCATGCTGCTCCAGAAAAATCCAGACAAACCCGTCAGGCGGCGGCTGCGCAGGCGCAGCGTCTATAAAACGCAGGCTGGCATCGGTGAATTCAACAATTTGCATGATGGAAGCCTGGTTGGGGTCAATTTCAGGAGTATTTTGAGGCTTTTGACCAATGAATACGGGCGCAAGCAGCTCCTGTTTTAATAGTAAATTACTACAGCTTCCTCGCTGCGTCGATCGCAAAATACGTCAGCACGCCATCTGCCCCAGCGCGTTTGAAGGCCAGCAGGCTTTCCATCATCACCGCGTCATGGTCCAGCCAGCCGTTTTGCGCAGCGGCTTTGAGCATGGCGTACTCGCCGCTGACCTGATACGCAAAGGTCGGCACTTTGAATTCGTCTTTGACCCGTCGCACCACGTCAAGGTACGGCATACCGGGCTTGACCATCACCATGTCTGCGCCCTCGGCAATGTCCATGGCCACTTCGCGCAGCGCTTCGTCTGTGTTGCCGGGATCCATCTGGTAGACCTTTTTGTCGGCCTTGCCCAGGTTGCCCGCAGAGCCGACCGCGTCCCTGAAAGGGCCGTAAAACGCCGAGGCGTATTTGGCGCTGTAGGCCATGATGCGGGTGTGGATCAGCTTGTGCGACTCCAGTGCGTTGCGAATCGCGCCAATCCTGCCGTCCATCATGTCGCTGGGCGCGACGATGTCTACGCCTGCTTCGGCCTGGCACAGCGCCTGGCGCACCAGCATGGCGGTGGTTTCATCGTTCATGATGTAGCCGTTCTCGTCCGGCAAACCGTCCTGGCCGTGGGTGGTGAAAGGGTCCAGCGCCACGTCGGTCATCACGCCCAAGCCAGGAAACTGTTTTTTAAGCTCGCGCACCACTCGCGGCACCAGGCCGTCCGGGTTGGTGGCTTCCACACCGTCAAAGGTTTTAAGCGCGCCGTCAATCACCGGGAACAGCGCCATCACCGGGATGCCCAGGCG
>JANMIH010000243.1:0-1601 GCA_031375685.1 Polaromonas sp.
GTGTTAGTTGAGTCGCATGACTTTGCCAAGGGCACGTCGTCTCGCGCGACCAAGCTGGTGCATGGCGGGGTGCGCTACCTGGCGCAGGGCAATATTTCATTGGTGCGTGAGGCGCTGCACGAGCGCAGCACGCTGCTGGCCAATGCGCCACACCTGGCGCAGCCGCTGGCGTTTGTGATGCCGTCTTACAAGTTTTGGGAGGCACCGTTTTACGGTGTGGGGCTAAAGATGTACGACGCGCTGGCAGGCAAAGCCGGGCTGGGCGCGACGGAATTCTTAAACCGTGATGAAACCCTGGCGCTGCTGCCGAACAGCAAAAGAGATGGCCCGGGCGGGCGGCTCAAAGGCGGGGTGAAGTACTGGGACGGACAATTTGACGATGCGCGGCTGGCGCTGGCTTTGGCGCGTACTGCCGCCAGCAAAGGTGCGCTGCTCGTTAACTACTGTGCGGCCACTGGCCTGATACATGAGGGCGGCAAAGTGGCTGGTTTGCATGTGAAAGATGCCGAAACCGGCGAAACCTACAACATCAAAGCCAAGTCCGTCATCAATGCCACCGGCGTGTGGGTGGACCAGTTCCGCATGGAAGATGGCAAGGCGCTGGGCCGGGACGTGAAAGCCATGGTCGCCCCCAGTCAAGGCGTACACATTGTGGTGGATAGAGGTTTCTTGCCTGGCAACCACGCCATGCTGATCCCCAAAACGGCAGATGGGCGTGTGCTGTTTGCTGTGCCGTGGCTGGGTAAAACCATTCTGGGCACGACGGACACGCCGCGCCATGACGTGGTGCGTGAGTCGTTGGCGTTTAAAGAAGAGGTCGACTTCATCCTGAATGAATCGGCCCGGTATTTGACCCAGGCGCCAACCCGCGCCGATATCAAAAGCATCTGGGTCGGTTTGCGGCCACTGGTCAAGCCTGCGGATGACGATGGCGACAGCACAAAGGGCCTATCGCGCGAGCACACGATTTTGGTCAGCAAAAGCGGGTTGGTCACAGTCACGGGCGGCAAATGGACCACTTACCGTGCGATGGCTGAGGACGTGCTGGACAGGTGTTTTAACGCTGGCCTGCTGGCGCAAAGGCCAGGCGGTATTACCAATCATTTGAGATTAGTAGGGGCGCAAGAAACTCGACAGTCCATCAGTGACGCGCCCGGTATCCATTTGTACGGCAGCGATGCGGCGGCGGTGCTGGCACTGCCTGGCGCCGATCGGGAGCTGGGCGGAGGCCTGTCAGAGGCGATGGTGCGCTACGCAGTGCGCTTTGAATACGCCAGGACGGTGGAAGATGTACTGGCAAGACGGTCACGGCTGTTGTTTTTAGATGCAGCGCTGGCCAAGTCGATGGCTGCACCAGTTGGCGCGCTTTTGCAACAAGAAACCGGGCTTGACCCGAATGTGGCGGCATTTTTGGAACTATGCGACCAGTATTCGCCAAATATTTGATGCGTCGGACTGGAATTTTCAGATTATTTGAGGCACTTGCAGAATTCAAAATTACAGCAAGCTCGAATTGATTCGGTGCTTAAATTTTAAGCACTTTGCGTAGCGCCAGCAGCAATTGAACGCTATGGCATCGGTTTTCCCTTGTTTAGCCCACA
>JANMIH010000244.1:0-5326 GCA_031375685.1 Polaromonas sp.
TTTGATGCCAGCGATTTGCTGGTTACGCCAGTTCTCCAGCGCTTTGGGTGCTGTGGTGTAGTGTCCGTGGCAGTCGATGATGAGAGGTATTTGCAGGCTCATGTTTTACTCAAGTGATGAAGGTTTTGCCGCCGGGCCGCCCCAAGGCAAAACGCTCCCCCTCGGGGGGCAGCGAAATACGCGAAGCGATCAGCGTGGGGGTCATGTTGTTCTGGGCTGCATGCCGTGTTTTTGTTTCACATCAACCACTTCACGCGACGCCATGAACGCGAAAAAGCGCGCCAGCTCCTGAGGTTGATGGGACACGGCGCATACGCCCGCTGAAAATATAGTGGTAATCGCCGCCTCGTCGGGCAGCGTGCCCACCACAGCAATGCCGTCCAGGTGCATCAACTCACTGAGCTGCTGAAAACCCAGCGCCACCTCCCCGCGTGCGATCAGCGTACCCACCGGCACACCCGGTGGCGCTTGGACAAGGCGGTTTTGCAAATCGCCCGCAATGCCCCATTTGTCAAACAACTTGCCAAGGGCCACACCACTGGGCCCGGTTGAATAGCCAACCGTGGAGGCGGCAAGAACCGCGTTGCGCAATGCCGCTTCAGAGCTGATGTCGGGTAACGGCGTGCCCGCCTTGACTGCCACCGCCACGCTGGACTCCACCAGGTCCACCCGACTACCCGCAACAACACACCCAGCCATGATCAGTTTGTCAATCGCTTCAAGCGCCAGCACCACGCCGTCAAAAGCCTCACCTGCCTGCACCCGCCTGGCCGCGTCCACACCGCCGACTGATTCAATGACAACGTCAACACCCGACATGTGCTGCCACTGCGCAGCCAGGTCAGCCAGCAAGGGCCGGGTTGCCATAGAGGAAATGAGTTTTAGCATGACGGCGATTTTGCGCTTCAAAGTTCAAGTTTATAAGGATATTAGCGTGCTAACTAACAAGAAATGAACACGACATCATGCCGCGCATTCAGCGCAAGGCAAAATTGCACATCGGCAAAACTTCATAAAAATTCAGCATGCAAGAAAAATCCTACTGTCTGGCAGGCGTCGTGGGCTGGCCTGTGGCGCATTCGCGCTCACCGCTGATACACAACTACTGGCTTGAGCAGCACGGCCTGATGGGCAGCTATGTACAGCTTGCGGTGCAGCCGGAACAGTTGCCTGCAGCGCTGCAAGGCCTGGCCGCGCTGGGGTTCAAAGGCTGCAACGTGACGATTCCGCACAAGGTGGATGCACTGTCGCTGGTGCAGGTTCTTGATGCCAATACCAAACGGGTAGGCGCGGTCAACACCATCGTCGTGCAGCCTGATGGCTCTCTCAAAGGCATGAACACCGATGGTTTTGGCTACATCCAGAGCCTGCTGGACGCGCAACCTGACTGGCGTGCAGGCGCTGGCCCGGTGGTAGTGCTGGGCGCAGGTGGCGCGGCGCGCGCCGTGGTGCTGGCGCTGGCTGATCACGGTGCCCAAGAGATCCGCCTGGTCAACCGCAGCTTTGACAAAGCCCAAGCCATGGCAAGCGAGTTTGGTGCGCCTGTCAAAGCCGTACCCTGGGATCAGCGCCATGCGGCGCTTGATGGCGCGGCTTTGCTGGTCAACACCACCAGCCAGGGCATGCACGGCCACCCGCCGCTGGACATTGACCTGACTGCCCTGCCCATCCATGCGCTGGTGTCAGACATCATTTACGTGCCGCTGGACACACCCTTGCTGCTGGCCGCCCAAACGCGCGGCAACCCCACGGTGGGCGGCCTGGGTATGCTGCTGAACCAGGCACGCCCGGCGTTTGAAGCCTGGTTTGGCGTCATGCCTGTTGTTACCCCCGAGCTGCGGCGGCTGGTGCAAGCCACGCTTTAGATGGTGCGGCCTTCAATGGGCTTAACATACCCGGCACGACAGACACAGCGCCACCCGCGCTGGCAATAAATAAGGAATCGGATCATGGGCGCGCAATGGAAAGCAAAAGGCAAAGAACTGGCAGCCAACGCCAGAGGCCGGATGTTTGGCAAACTGGCCAAAGAGATCATGGTGGCAGCGCGTGGTGGTGCCGACCCTGCCGGTAACGCCAAGTTGCGGCTGCTGGTAGAGCAGGCCCGCAAAGTCAGCATGCCCAAAGACACGCTGGACCGGGCCATTAAAAAAGGCTCAGGCACAGGCGCTGAGGCCGTGAACTTTGAGCATGTCATTTACGAAGGCTTTGCACCGCACCGCGTGCCGCTGATGGTCGAATGCCTGACCGACAACCACAACCGCACCGCGTCTGAAGTGCGGGTGCTGTTCAGAAAAGGCCAACTCGGCACCTCCGGCTCGGTGTCATGGGACTTTGACCACGTCGGCATGATTGAAGCCGAGCCCACCGCCCCCGGCGCAGATGCAGAAGTGGCCGCCATTGAAGCCGGTGCGCAAGACTTTGAAGCCGGTGAAGAAGAAGGCCACACCCTGTTTTTAACCGACGCCACTGACCTGGACCTGGTCAGCCGGGCCCTGCCCGCCCAAGGCTTTACCGTGCTGTCAGCCAAGCTGGGCTACAAGGCTAAAAACCCGATTGACCCAGCGACTTTGAGCGCTGCGGACATGAACGAAGTCGAAGCGTTTTTGGCGGCGATTGATGCCAATGATGACGTGCAAAACGTGTATGCAGGTCTGGCAGGTTAAAAACATTTCTATTGATAGATGACATCACCATGCATTTGAAAAAACTGTTTTCGTCGCTGCTGCTGGCTTCCTGCAGCTTCACCGCCTGGGCCCAAACCGAGCTGGCCACGATCCCCAGCCTGGACGTGCCACGCTACATGGGCACCTGGTATGAAGTGGCCAAGTTTCCCAACCCGTTTCAGAAAAACTGCGTCAGCAACACGGTGGCGACCTACGAAGCGCAGCCCAACGGCAGCATCCGCGTGACGAACCGCTGCACCGAGTCAGACGGCAAGGTCAAGGTAGCCGTGGGCGAAGCACGCCAGATTGGCAACGCCACATCGCCCAAGCTGGAAGTGCGTTTTGCACCCGCCTGGCTGTCGTTTTTGCCGTTTGTGTGGGGCAACTACTGGGTGATTGACCTGGACCCGGACTACCAGCTGGTAGCCGTCAGCGAGCCCACCAAAGACTTGCTGTGGGTGTTGTCCAGAACACCCGCTCCCAACCCGGTGGCCTTCAGCCAATTGAGCGAAAGACTCAGGAAACAGGGGTTTGACCTGAGCAAGATGGAAGCGACACGGCAAAACAAGCCGTGAGATGCATTATTTGCTATTGATTCAGTAGCTGCTTGCGCCCGTATTGATTGGGTAAAAGCCGTTTTTAATGCCTGAAAATGGCATTTTGACAGTGTTCAGGTCGAACCAGCCACCTGATTGACGCCCAACTTAAGCCCCAGCGCCTTGATGACTTTCATGACAGTCGCAAATTCCGGGTTGCCATCAGGCGAAAGGGCTTTGTAAAGCCCCTCGCGTGCAAGGCCCGTGTCACGTGAAAGCTGGCTCATGCCGCGTGCTTTTGCGATGTCACCCAATGCAGCCCGCACCAAACTGCCGTCACCTGGATCGTCGTCGATGCAGGCTTGGAAATAAAACGCGATGTCTTCCTCTGCCTTGAGCGAATCAACCGGGTCCCATCGCGTGAATTTTGCAGGCACTTGTGGTTTAGTCATGACTCATCTTTCCATTGTTTTGCAATTTCAATTGCACGCTCTATGTCGGCATCTTGCGTTCGCTTGTCGCCACCCACCAGCAAAATGATAACCACCGGTCCGCGCCGTGTGAAATACACCCTGTAACCAGGGCCATGGTCGATTCGCAGTTCGCTGACGCCTTCCCGCAAAAACTTTGAATCGCCTGAATTACCTTCAGACAAGCGCCGGATACGAGCGTTGACGCGGGCAACCGCCTGCCTGTCCTTCAGCGCTGAATGCCATTTTCTGAAGATTTCACTTTGAACAATATCAAGCATGCAGCGGTTCTTGATTGTAATCCATGGTTAACAGCATCTTAATTGACAGCTTGCACGTTTGCCGCCCGCTCCAAATTCAGCGCCAGCAGGCGCTTGAGGATTTCTTCGTCTGGCATGTCTGCGGTGTAGTCGGCCCAGCCGTAGGCGTCAGCGACTGCTGCGTCCAGCGTTTTGTGTGCAGCGTCCAGCCAGGCCGGGCGGGCGTTGTAGAGCTTGGTCAGCGTGCGCTCGGCCAGGTCTTTTTCATGGCCGGGTTTGGCGACGATGCGGTCTGGGTAGGGGCTGCTGGTCATGCCCAGCGGGGTGACTTCGGGGATGCGGTCAGTCCAGTCGGGTGGGTTGAGCCAGTTTTCGCGAAGGTCGTTCAGGTGTTTGGCGGCTTTTGCTATGGCTGCTGCAGAACCACGGGTGTGAAGTCCGTCGGTTGGAAATGGAAAGGTTTCAAAACACGATTTGGCGTTGTAGGTGGGGTCATTACCCACGCCGTGCATGGAAGCGTTGGCCAGTGACCAGGCTTCGTGCATCCGGCTGGAGAGGATGCCGAAGGTCAGGTCGTCGGCACTGGCGATGACATTGAGCCGGGTATCGGGCAAGACCGTTGCATCCAGAAATACAAAAAATCGATGCTTTGCAACGCGAGGCGTGGCGATAAAGCGCGGTAAGCCTGTCAGGCCTTCACGTAATGCAGTACGCGCCCTTTCGTGCAACCACCAAAGTCGCTTGGCTGGCTCGTTGCGAATTTTCGCGCGCTCAGGTTTTACGGTGCGTGAAATATGAGCGAAAGGTTTTTCATAGAGCGCGGCATCCGTTTCTGACATATTCGAGCCGAAGTCGACAATCCAAGTGTCACTTGCTCGCCCCGTCAGGTCTTGTCCATTTCGCCAGGGCTTGACGACATCGGCGTTCGATTTGCCATGCGGGTTGGGCTGACGCAACCAAGTGCGAGCCAGCTCACCTGAAACATCAAAGTCGCCGTACTTCTTAGTGCCTTCAAAACTGATACCTGCGTTTTCGGTAAGCGGTTTTGCAAGTGACATGTCGCTTACCAATGAGCTGCCAAGTTCAGCATTGATCTGTTCAACCCGCTCACCATTCAAATAGCAGCACTCACCCCAGCCAAAGCTGACCAGTGAAACACGCACCGCAGCGCCGTCATTGACCCAGGGCTCGTCAGACCATGCATCAAAAATACGGGTGTTTTTGCGAATCGCATCAAGTACCACGCGGTTGCTGCCGCTGCGAATACTTTGGGTTGCTACCAAACCGGCAGCGCCTAAGCCTTTGGTTTCGATGGCGTTTCGTGCCTTGTCAAACCAGTAGCAAACAAGGTCAGCACCGCCGGGAACGCGCTTGGCAAACACGGTGTCTAGCGCTTC
>JANMIH010000255.1:0-5010 GCA_031375685.1 Polaromonas sp.
AGGTGGCAATGCTGTCGGCGTTAATCGCTATCGAAATGCGGGCCTCTTCTCGCGAGCCGCCTGATGCATTGGGTGCCAGTTCATGCAGGTCACGCTCCAGATCCGCCCGAATCAGCCGCAACATCTTGGTGTGCTTGAGCAGCAGTTGCCCGGCACTAGTCAGCCGCAGCGGGCGGCTTCGCACCAGCAACACCGTGCCAACTTGCGACTCTAGCGAGCGCAAGCGCTGCGACACCGCTGACTGCGTGATGGACAGCCGAACGGCCGCGCGCTCAAAGCCGTCTTCTTCAACAATTGCCGCCAGGCACTCTAAAGCCGCAGAATCAAAGTTATTCATGTCGCCCTCATTGTCGTCATTTGCATTAGTAAAACTGATGATTAGTCTATCCGTTTAATTCAACTATTCATAGCGCTTGCCTTGCATGAAAATCCGGCCAACTCACCAAGACACGAAAGCAAGGCATGAAGGTTATCGTTTTAGGCGCGGGCATCATCGGCATCAGCACAGCCTGGCATCTGCTGGAGCGTGGCCACGAGGTCACGGTGGTGGACCGCCAGCCCCAGGCCGCCATGGAAACCAGCTTTGCCAACGCCGCGCAAATATCGGTCAGCTACTGCGAGCCGTGGGCTAACCGGGACGCACCGCTCAAAGCCCTGAAGTGGATGTTCAGTGACAGCGCGCCGTTGCTGTTCAGGCCCCAGTTTGACTTGAAGCAATGGTTGTGGGGCTTGCGCTTTTTAGGTCAGTGCAACGACGCGGCGTTTGAGCGCAACGTGCAGCAACTGGTGGCGCTGGGCGCGTACAGCCACAGCGCACTCAAAGACGTGGTGAGGGCCACTGGCATTGACTACAACCGGCTGGAGTGCGGCATTGCGCATTTTTACAGCGACCAGCAGTCGTTTGACACCGCTGGCGACGCCGCCGCCCTGATGCGCAAATACGGCGTAGACCGCAAAGTCATCAGCAAGGCTGAACTGCTGGCGATTGAGCCAGCCTTCAAGTCCTTTGCGCACCGGATTGTGGGCGGCACCTACACCGCCAGCGACGAGAGCGGCGATGCGCGTGTGTTTACCCAGGCGCTGGCAGCGCGTTGCCTGGCGCGTGGCGCGCAGTTCTTGTATGGCCACGACATTGTGCGCCTGAACAAAGCAGACAATGCTATTGAATCAGTAGCTGTTTGCGCACATATTCATTGGTCAAACAGCCAAAATGATGCTCAAAAAGAGCTGCTTTTGAAGGCCGATGCCGTGGTGGTGGCCTGCGGCTCGTACAGCGAACCTTTGCTGCGCAGCGTTGGCGTCAGCCTGCCCATTTACCCCGGCAAGGGCTACAGCGCCACCTTCAAAATCCTGCGGCCCGAGCTGGCGCCACACGTCAGCACGATAGACGACGAAGTCAAATGCGCCATGAGCCGACTGGGCGCTGAGCTGCGGGTCGCAGGCACCATCGAGCTGGGCGGCTATGACACATCGCTGACCACCCCGCTGGCTCAGGCCAGATGCGCCATGCTGGCCCGCCGGGTTGAAGAAGTGTTGCCCGGCGTGTGCGACACGCGGCTGGAGGACGAAGGCGGCACGCCCAACTTCTGGACCGGCCTGCGCCCCGCCACCCCCACCAACATCCCCTACATCGGCCAAACCCCGGTCAAAAAGCTCTGGGTCAACGCCGGCCATGGCACGCTCGGCTGGACGCATGGCGCAGGCTCAGGCAAAGCGCTGGCCGAGCTGGTCAGTGGCCACAAGCCGGATATGGCGTTTAAGTTTTATGGGTTCGATGCTTGAGATATATTCATAACGGTGTCAAAATGGCTTCATTCAATAAACCGAAGCTGTTTTGGAGTCATCATGTCAAACCTGTCCATCAAAGATGTGCCCGAAGCCTGGGCAGAAAGCCTGCGGCAACGCGCAGCGCGCAACCACAGGTCGCTTCAAGGTGAGCTAATGGCCATCATTGAGCAAGCTGTGACTGCGGGTGCGGATGTGGAGGCGTTCAGAGGCGATCTGTCAAACCTTGAGCGTTTGCCTATTGGCGCTCAGCAGGACGGCCGACACAGCCGCATTGTTGGCTATGACCGCATGGGCAACCCTATCATCCGCCAAGGCTGGAAGACGATTGAGCAAGTGTGCGCAGAGATTGATGCCCGGCCAAAATCTTCACGCCCGGTCTACACCACCGACATGCCGTTGGGGCGTGACATCATTCGTGCCGAGCGGGATGCAAGATGAGTTTGACAACCGGATCAGCCCCGTACCACTTGCATGTTGCAGAGCCACCTGCCCAGTACATCGCTCGTCCGTCGATTGTGGTGGATTGCAGCGCGCTGGCGGGGATGATTTTTGAAGAACCCTGGCAGGTTCAGGCAAGAGAAAAAATCTATGGTCGTACCCTCAACGCGCCATTTCTGCTGGAGATAGAAATCGCCAGCGTCGCTCTAAAGAAACACAAGCAAGGTTTGCATGAGTTGGTGGCCGAGGGCTTGGCCAGCTTTAAGGCGCTGAATGTAGCGCTTCACCAAATTAAGCCTGCTGATGTTTTAGCCCTTGCCATGCAATACAAACTGTCAGCCTACGACGCAAGCTACCTGTGGCTGGCCGCCGAGCTCAAAGCGCCGCTGGCCACGTTTGATGAAAAGCTGGCTGATGCGGCACGCGTTCACTTGGCCAGCCTGCCTTGATCAAGTAGTCAGGCCTCGACTAAAACAGGAACACGCTGCGCCAGCGCGCACATCAGCTCGTAAGCCACCGTGCCGCCTGCGTGTGCAACCTCGTCAATCGGCAACACAACGCCGTTGGATGCTTGCCCCCACAGCGTCACCTCGCTGCCCATGCCAGCATTCGGCACGGGCGACAAATCAACCGTGATCATGTCCATGCTCACTCGGCCCACCATGCGGCAACGCACACCATTGACCAGCACGGGCGTGCCAGTGGTGCAGTGGCGCGGGTAGCCGTCGGCGTAACCGCAGGCGACGATACCGATGGTCATGGGCCCGTCAGCGGTGAAGCTGGAGCCATAGCCCACGGTGTCACCCGCCATCAGGTTTTGCAGGCCAATGATTTTTGAGCTCATCGTCATGGTGGGCTGCAAACCCCAATGCTCAGCGCTGTGATCGGGAAAGTCAGGCGCGCTGCCATAGACCGCAATGCCGGGGCGAATCCAGTCCGACTTGGCGACCAATGCGCTGTTGTGGCGCAGATTGGCCGCGCTGTTGCTGAGGGATCGTTCGCCCGGCAAGTCATGCGTGACCGCTTCAAAGGCGGTGACTTGCGAAGCGATGCCTTTGGCCGTGTCGGCATCAGAGAAATGCGTCATCAGTGACACCTCATCAACCTGCGGCAGCGCGCATATGCGCGTCCAGGCGGCGCGGTAACGCTCGGGCTTGAAGCCCAGGCGATTCATGCCGGAGTTCATTTTTAAAAACACGCGGTGCGGGGCATTGGTTTTATGCGCCGCCAGCATGTCGATCTGCTCGTTGCAATGCACCACATGCCACAGTCCAAGACGTGAACACAGCTCCAGATCGCGTGCTTCAAAGCAACCCTCCAGCAGCAAAATCGGCCCACGCCAGTCCAGTGCTCGCAGGCGTGCGGCCTCCTCAAAATCCAGCAGCGCAAAACCGTCGGCGCTTTTCAAGCCATTAAAGGCGCGTTCAATGCCGTGGCCATAGGCGTTGGCCTTGACGATGGCCCAGACTTTGGCGTCAGGCGCAGAGTGCCGCGCGCGTGCCAGGTTGTGGCTGACGGCAGCGGTGTGAATGGTGGCTTGTATGGGGCGGGGCATGGGTTAATTATTGCCTGCCGGAGCACCGTGCTATAAACCATCATCGTATGGAGACACTGACCCTTTCATGAAGCGCGGCTTTTACACCATCATGGCTGCGCAATTTTTCAGTTCTCTGGCTGATAACGCGCTATTCGTCGTTGCCGTGGAACTCCTCAGAACCAGCGGCGCTCCCAAGTGGCAACCCGCAGCGCTGGTCCCCATGTTTGCCTTGTTTTACGTGGTGCTTGCACCGTTTGTCGGGGCGTTTGCAGACTCGCAGCCCAAGGGCAAAGTCATGTTTGTCAGCAATGCCATCAAGGTGGTGGGGTGCCTGATGATGCTGTTTGGCTCGCACCCATTGATGGCTTACGCGATTGTGGGTTTGGGCGCGGCGGCTTATTCGCCCGCCAAATACGGCATCCTGACGGAGCTGCTGCCTGCATCGCAGCTGGTCAAGGCCAATGGCTGGATTGAAGGGCTGACGATTGCGTCGATTATTCTGGGCGTTCTACTCGGCGGTCAGCTGGTCGGCTCGGTGATTTCAAGTGCCTTGCTGTCCATCAATCTGCCTTACATCACGACAGGTGTTGACACGCCGCCAGAAGCCGCCATCAGCGTGTTGATATTTTTTTACTTGTTAGCCGCTTGGTTCAACACCCGCATCCCCAACACCGGCGTTGAAATGCGGCCCATGCCGCGCAACAAGCTGGAACTGCTGCCTGACTTCTGGAACTGCAACGCCGCCTTGTGGCGTGACAAGCTGGGCCAGATCTCATTGGCCACCACCACGCTGTTTTGGGGCGTGTCTGGCAACCTGCGTTACATCGTCCTGGCTTGGGCTTCAGCAGCGCTGGGCTACAGCACCACGCAGGCCTCGTCATTGGTCGGTGTGGTGGCCATAGGCACGGCAGTGGGCGCAGTGATCGCGTCCATGCGCATGCGACTGGACCAGGCCACCAGTGTCATGCCGCTGGGCATCGGCATGGGGCTGTTGGTGATTTTGATGAACTTCATTGACAACGTCTGGGTGGCCGCGCCATTTTTGATTTTGTTGGGTGGCCTGGGTGGCTTTTTGGTGGTGCCAATGAATGCACTGCTGCAACACCGGGGGCATAACCTGATGGGCGCGGGCAGGTCGATTGCGGTACAAAACTTCAATGAGCAGGCTTGCATATTGGCGCTGGGTGCGGGCTACAGCTTGTCTACCGGCATGGGGCTGTCGGCCTTTGCGGCGATCACGGTTTTTG
>JANMIH010000262.1:0-3047 GCA_031375685.1 Polaromonas sp.
CCTCGCGGCAGTCCCTGAACCGCACCTCAATTTTCGTTGGGTGCACGTTCACGACCACCCGCGTTGGGTCCATCTCCACATACACCGCATAAACCGGCTGGCGGTGGCCGTGCAGCACGTCTTCATAGGCGCTGCGTGCCGCGTGGGTGATGACCTTGTCACGCACGTAGCGGCCATTGACATAGGCGAACTGCTGGTCAGGCCGGGAGCGTGCGGCATCTGGTGTGCCAGCGCGGCCCCAAACGCGAATCAGCGGCGAGCCGTCAGCGCGTACCGCGCTGCTTTCAAAGCTGACGGCCACCGACTGCGCTACAAACTCGCTGCCCAGCACATCGGCCAGGCGCTGGTCTTGCGCCGTCTCGCCAACGCAAGCTCGCCACTGCTCCACCAGCTTGCCTTCATGCCAGATGGCAAAGCCCACATCGGGCCGCACCAGCGCATGGCGGCGTACGGCCTCAACGCAATGCCCCAATTCGGTGGCGTCGGTTTTTAAAAATTTGCGGCGCGCAGGTGTGGCGTAAAACAGCTCACGCACCTCGACCGTTGTGCCTCGGTTGCGGGCGGCTGGGTTCAACTCGCCGGTGCGGCCATCGAGCTGCCAGGCGTGCTCAGCCTCATCGGTTCTTGAGGTGATGCTCATGTCTGCAATCGAATGGATGGCCGCCAGTGCCTCGCCCCTGAAGCCTATCGTGCCCACGGCTTCCAGGTCTTGCAGGGAGCCGATTTTGCTGGTGGCGTGGCGCTTGAGTGCCATCGGCAATTCATCACGCGGTATGCCCGCGCCGTCATCTTCAACCGTTATCAGGCGCACCCCGCCTGCCAGCAGCCGCACCGTTACTTGATGGGCACCGGCGTCCAGCGCGTTGTCCACCAGCTCACGCACCACCGACGCAGGGCGCTCCACCACTTCGCCGGCGGCAATCTGGCTGATCAGCTCATCGGGCAGTTCACGGATGGGGCGGCGCGGGGCTAGGGCAGACATTGCTGCCGATTTTAGGCGGGATGCCTTTTCCCGTCTGTCAAAATGCCTGAATGGAAATCATCACCTTCTTGATTGACTTTATTGTCAACATCGACAAGCACCTCGTCAACTTTGTAGCCGCCTATGGCGCTTGGGTTTATGCGCTCCTGTTTTTAATTATTTTTGTAGAAACGGGCGTTGTGGTGATGCCGTTTTTGCCTGGCGATTCCCTGCTGTTTGTGGTCGGCACCATGTGCGGCCTGGGTTTGATGAGCTACCCGCTGGCGGTTGGCTTGCTGTTTGTCGCTGCGGTGCTGGGCGACCAGTGCAACTACTCGATTGGCCGCTACTTTGGCCCCAAAGTCTTCAGCTGGCCGAATTCGCGGTTTTTTAACAAGCGTGCGTTCGACAGGTCCCACGCTTTTTACGAGCGCTACGGCGGTATCACCATCATCCTGGCGCGGTTTGCCCCGTTTTTACGCACCTTTGCGCCGTTTGTTGCAGGCGTTTCTGAAATGAACCGCAAAAAATTCACGCTTTACAACGTGGTAGGCGGCGCGCTGTGGGTGGGCGGCATCATCACCGCAGGCTACTTGTTCGGCAATATTCCAATAGTCAAAGCCAACCTGGAAAAAATCATCTGGGCCATGATTTTGATTCCTGGTTCGCTGGTGATTTATGGGGCCTGGAAGGCGGGGCGTCATTCCCAACCGCCTGCTTCAGAGAATGCTGCTGGCTGATAAATCTCCTGTGGGAAACAACCCGGATCGCCCATGCTCCTAGGCCACGGCATCAAGAGCCGCGGCACCTCGGGCAACGACTTTTTACCCGCCCCGTCAAGCGCGGGCGACCCGCAGGGCGTTGAGGTGGCGCAGACCCCATGCAGGACTGGCGTTGAACAACTGCTCTTTGTCGACAGCATCGCTGACGACAGCCGGACGGGCAAAAGACAGTACTGTCTTGAAATAATCCGAGATTGTTCATTATTGAGCTTCTCATAACACATGACACTACCACAGCGAAGCTTGCATCCAGCAAGCGGCGATGATCGAGGGTCGCTTTTGAGCACTCTTGAGCTTGTTGCGCGCGGTCGTGTGCAGCTCGCTCAGATCGTTGGGACAGTAGTTAGCCAGCGCATGCCGTTTGAGCCAGGCCCACAGGTACTCCACGGGATTGAGGTCCGGCGCATAGGGCGGCAGGAATGCGATCTGGATATATCCGGCCAGGCTGTCCACGTAGTCGCGCACCAAGCGACTGCGGTGCGCTTTCAGTCCGTCCCAGATCACCAGCAGCGGCTGCTTCAAGTGGGCCTTGATCGCCTTGAGAAATTCCACGATCTCTTCCTTCTTGATGCTGCCCTCGTGCAGCCGGAACAGGCAGTTGGTGCGGCTCAAGCCGGCGATGACCGAGACGTGGGTCCAGTTGAAGTGGAACTGGATGATCGGGGTCTGCCCCTTGGGAGCCCAGGTGCGCACCCGCGTGGGCCGCTCGCTGATGCCGGACTCGTCCACAAATACGATCAGTCTGCCCTCTCGACGGGCTTTTTTTTAAGCGCTGGCCAGGTGTTGCGCTTCCAGCTGCGCACGGCATCTTCATTGCGCTCGATGGCCCGTTTCTCGGGCTTTTGCGCACTGAAGCCCAAAGCGCCCAGAATTCGCCAGACGTGTGCCCGGCTAAAGCGAACGCCGTGCATGCGTTCGATGACCGCGCCCACGCGCCTGAGAGTCCACAGTTCGGTGCCAAAGCCGTGCTCGGTCGGACTTTGCAGAACCGCCTTTCGCACTGACGCCAATTGTCCCTCGTCAAGCTTGCCGGGTCGGCCCGGCTCGGGCACGGCTCGCAATGCATCAATGCCGCACTCCTCCAACAGAGCCTTCCATGTGTACACGGTTTGCCGCGCCACCCCAACGGCCAGCGCAACTTGCGCGCAGCCCTTGCCTTTTTGCAGCATACGAGCCGCACGCACCCGCTTCTTTGCCGCCTCGCTCAATCGCTTTTTTACCATGACAATCTTCTCCTGCAATGATCTTGCAGAGATAACGCGCGGGCAATAAATCGGTTGTCATGTGTTTAGAGAAGATCAATA
>JANMIH010000294.1:0-2879 GCA_031375685.1 Polaromonas sp.
AAAAAATTCAAAAAACTATTTTTTTCGCTCTAGCCCGCTGGCGAACTGTTTGAGCGTGCTCATGGGTACCTCGCCCATGGCGGTCAGCCAGTAATTGCCGAGCTGGCGTGTCATGGTGTGGGTTGCGCCCATGGACATGCCCGACTCTTTGATGTGTCGCAGGCGGTCAAAAGGTTCAACAAAAAGAGAGACCGAGGCCAGACCATCTGAAAAAACCCACTGTATCGGCTCATCACCCATAGCACCCGCAGACGCACCAGCCACCAGGCGCTTATAGCAGCTCATGGGTTTGAAACCAGCCACAGGCGCTGACAAACGCCAGCCCTCAGCGCTGGCACTGGTCTTCACGAGAGCTGAGGCTTCGACACGATAACCGTCCACCTTGCCCATCATTTGCAGGAGCTTGTCCATCTTGACAGGCGCGTCAAGCAGCAGCTCTGAAAACGCAGCCTGCTCCAGGACGCGGCCATCGGCGTCCAGCGTTTGCAATTTGACGACCAAAGCACTTTTCTGTTCAGTCCAGACACGATAACCAAAGCGCATGGTGTCCTTGGGAAGCAGCAGCACCACGTCAGACTCCAGCCCGGCGATTCGCTCAACACCTTCGGCCTTGAGTTTGTAAAACTCGGCGATACGGTTATCAGCAGACTGAACGAGTTCCGGAAAATTGCCTGTCGTCTCGCGCTTTTCACTGCGTATAAGCTTTTGCTCAGGCATGAAGGTCACGACCTTGTCGTTGTGCCGGAAGGTGGAACGCGCTGCACCCGTCAGGCTTTCGACCCGCTCTACCTGATGGGCACCTTCGCACACATGCCAGATTTTGGCGCTTTGCATTTGACCGCCCGACGACACCACATAGGTGCCGATATAGCTGCGGCGTTTGGAAGCTTCATGCAGGCGCAACAGCCAGTCATTGATATTTTTTGGCTCGGCAACCATGACACCAGCACCTTGCAGCGTCGTCTGTAGTGGCTGAGCTGCTACAAAGTTCGTAGCTGCTTGCGCCCATAAAATAAGGGCTAGAAGGCTAAAATGCTTCAAATTCATGGTGATTCAGGGCTTTCCGGACGGGTCGATGACGAGTTAGCGCCTGCTGCTCTCAGGGCCGTCAAAACCGGCGTTACGCAAAAAACCTGATGGTGCCTGCAATGACGAACCGCCGAGTTGCTTGTGCGCAGCCAACAACTCTTCCAGTCGCGCATCACGCACCATCGGGCCCTGAGGCGACGCCACGACCACCTGCTCTGAAATCGGGTTTTGCGCAATCTGCGCACCGGTTGATGCATCAGGTGAGCCAATAAAACCCCAGCCAACCACCAAGGCAGTTGCCAAAGACGCGAAACCAGCGACCATCTTCCAGCGAAACAGGGCCTCGTTGGCCGCTGGCTGGTCAGGCGGAGCAATCGCGATATGACTTGATGCAACAACCAGCAACGGTGGCGCCACTTTTTCGCCGTCGAGACGCGCGTTAAGACGTTGCAAGAAGGCAGGGTCAGCGTTGTTTAAGGGAGAGGCTAACGCCCCACCTCTGAGCACTTGGCCAATCACCTGGTAGCTGTTCCAGTCAGCGTGCAACGAACTGGATTCAAAAACATCCTGCAAACCAGCAGCATGGTCGGCACCCAACTCACCATCAACCAGTGCTGACAGCAGCTCAGAAGAAGAAGAAGTAGAAGTAGAAGGAAGGTTCGTCATGATGGTGAGGTACTTTTAAAAATTGGGGTTGTCTATCTGCTACCAACGCTTGCCACTCTGGTTTTCAAGCAATGGTTTAACCTTCATTGATATCGCTTCGCGCGCTCTGAAAATACGAGAACGCACAGTTCCAATCGGGCAGTTCATGGCCTCAGAGATTTCTTCATAGCTCAGACCCTCAATCTCGCGCAGCGTGATGGCCTGACGCAACTCTTCAGGCAAGGCCTCCAGCGCGGTGTTGATGATTTGCGCGATTTCCTTGCTGGCCAGAACCGCATCAGGCGTTTCAGAGCTGGTTAGTTCGTTTTCAAGGGGGGAAGTTTCATCATCCTCGTCAGATTTAAAAGAATTTTCTGAAACTGTCGGGTTGCGCTTCAAATCCATCAGGGATTTTTTGGCGGTGTTAACGGCGATCCGGTACAGCCAGGTGTAAAACTGTGCATCACCCCTGAATTGCGCCAGAGCCCGGTAGGCGCGGATAAAGGTTTCCTGCGCAATGTCTTCGACCAGATCAACATCACGCACCATGCGGCCAATCAGGCGCTGAATGCGGCGCTGGTACTTGATGACCAGCAACTCGAAAGCTTTTTTATCACCCGCTACAGCGCGCTCGACCAGCGGTGCATCACTGTCAATCGCCTTGATTTCGGTCGGCTGAACGGACTCGTCACTCATACCGTGCTGGTCATGCCGTCGAGCGCACGGTGCGGCGAGTAAACTGCACGTCGCAAATCCACCCAGCGCGACGGGAAAGCCCGCCGTTCAGCGCACAACCAGAGCGTGGCATGTGCCTGGTTTTCAATCCGTAGCAACATCAGGCTTTGAAAATCAAGCGCTGCAGACAGATCGTATTCAGCAACCCCTACCTGGTAGCCAGGGCCCTCCCAGCGCCAGACCTGACCGTCCCAAGCCAGTTGCCCGACGGGGGAGTTCTTCCAGCCATACAACGCTGCAAAACCAGCACCGACCACCATGGCCAATCCTGCCAATTGCCGCCATCCAATAGATTGACTGGTCACCACCCAGACGCCAATGACCAGCAAAGCGGCCAGCCAAAAGCTCAACAAAACCCAGGCTTGCCAGTGCGAACGCTCCAGCGGATAGGTCACTGCAGGGGCATTGTGCTGGCTCAAGGTGAGGCTGGCTTGACGTCAGGCGCGCTTGAAAACCAGCGTGCCATTGGT
>JANMIH010000458.1:0-5349 GCA_031375685.1 Polaromonas sp.
GTCGGTGCCGGGCTGGATCGGCAGGTACAGGTCGGCAATCTCGGCCGTGTCGGTGCGGCGCGGGTCGCAGAAGATGATCTTCATCGCCGGGTTGGCGGCTTTGGCGTCTTCGATGCGCCGGAACAGAATCGGGTGCGCATAGGCTGTGTTGCTGCCCACAATAAAGATGCACTGCGCATGGTTCACGTCTTCATAGCAGTTGGGCGGCGCGTCGGCCCCCAGCGTCTGCTTGTAGCCTGCCACCGCGCTGCTCATGCACAGGCGTGAGTTGGTGTCCACGTTGTTAGTGCCAATCAGGCCCTTGGCGAGTTTGTTAAAGACGTAATAGTCTTCCGTCAGCAACTGCCCCGAGATGTAAAAACCCACCGCATCTGGGCCATGCTCCTGGATGATTTGCGCAAACGACTCCGCCGCAAAACCCAGTGCGCTGTCCCAGCTCACGGGCTTGGCCGCGCCATGCCGATGCTCGCGCCGCATCGGTTGCAGCAAGCGGGTCTGGCGCGTCACAGCTGCGCTGGCGGTCAGTGCCAGCGTTGAGCCCTTGGAACACAGCCTGCCAAAGTTGGCCGGGTGATCGGGGTCGCCTTTGACCCCAGTGATCTGGTCACCTGTCGATTCAATAATGACTCCACAACCCACCCCACAGTAAGGGCAGGTTGACCTGGTTTCACGCATTGGCCAAAACGCGAAGCGTTTTTTCGTCGGTCTCTTTGAGGGCAGGACCAGCCGTTGGCCGCGTCAAGTCCAGACCCAGCGTCGCCAGCTCAGCCTCATCCAGATGCACCGCACCGCCTTCAACCTTGACCGCAAACTTCGGCGTGCAACCCTCGTCAGGTGCCTTGGCGCAACCGCCGTTCAAATCGATCGTCCAGTTGTGCAACGGGCAGGCCACGCTTTCACCAAACACAATGCCCTGGCTCAGTGGGCCGCCCTTGTGCGGGCAGCGGTCCAGCAGGGCAAACACACCATCGACATCGTTGCGGAACACCGCCACGTCCAGACCCTGCGCGCGTGACACGCGGCGAGAGCCAAGCACCGGGATGTCGGTCACCAGGCAGATTTTTTTCCATTCACTCATATAGATCCCTAAATTATTTGCTATTTAATCAGGAGCTGCTTGCGCCCGTATTTATTGGTCTAGAGGTCAATTTGATGCCTAAAATAGCTGCTTTTAAGCCGAAATTGCATCAAACTGCCGCGTATCCACCGCCGCCTTCTGCATTTCAAACCACGGGTCTGGCTCGCCATCGAGCGCAAACTGCAACTGCGCCCACAGCGCCTTGCGGCCTTCGTGGTCTTCGAGGATTTTCTTTTTGATGTATTCCAGGCCCACGCGGTTGACGTAATGCACCGTGCGCTCCAGGTACCAGCCTTCTTGACGGTACAGTTCGCAAAACGCGCCGGTGTATTCCAGCACTTCTTCGGCCGTTTTGACCTTCACCAAAAAGTGCGCCACTTCGGTCTTGATGCCGCCGTTGCCTGCGATGTACATCTCCCAGCCTGAGTCCACACCAATCACGCCCACGTCCTTGATGCCCGACTCCGCGCAGTTGCGCGGGCAGCCGCTGACGGCAAACTTGACCTTGTGCGGCGCGTACATGCGCCACATCGCACGCTCCAGGTCTTTGCCCATCTGGGTGCTGTCTTGCGTGCCCATACGGCACCATTCACTGCCGACGCAGGTTTTGACCGTGCGCAGTGCCTTGGCATAGGCGTGGCCCGACGGCATGCCAATGTCCTTCCACACGTTCACCAGGTCTTCTTTCTTCACGCCCAGCAAGTCAATGCGCTGGCCACCCGTGACCTTGACGGTCGGGATTTTGTACTTGTCCACCGCATCCGCAATGCGGCGCAGTTCGCTGGCGGTGGTCTCGCCCCCCCACATACGCGGAATGACGCTGTACGTGCCGTCTTTTTGAATGTTGGCGTGGCTGCGCTCGTTGATGTAGCGGCTTTGCGGGTCGTCTTTGGCCTCTTTGGGCCAGGTGCTGATGAGGTAGTAGTTCAGCGCCGGGCGGCAGCTGGCGCAGCCGTTGGGTGTTTTCCAGTCCATGAAGGCCTGAACATCCTTGATGGTGAGCAGCTTGTTGGTACGAATGGCGTCACGCACCGCCTGATGGCCGTGGTCGGTACAACTGCACATGGCTTTTAATTTGGGCGTCGCGGAATAGTCACCACCCGCCGTAGCCATCAAAATCTGTTCCACCAGCCCCGTGCATGAGCCGCACGACGCGCTGGCCTTGGTGTGCTTGCGCACTTCGTCGAGTGTGAACAGGCCTTTTTCCTTGATGGCCTTGCAAATCGTGCCCTTGTTCACACCATTGCAGCCGCAGACTTCAGCCGTGTCTGGCATGGTGGCCGCTTTGGTATGGCCTTCATGCCCAGTGTCGCCAATGCTGGATTCGCCAAACATCAGCTTGTCGCGGATGTCGGCCACGCTGCGGCCATCACGCAGCAGCTTGAAGTAATAGCTGCCATCCACCGTGTCGCCGTACAGGCAGGCACCGATGAGTTTGTCGTCCTTGATGACCAGCTTTTTGTACACGCCGCCAAACGGGTCGGACATGATGATTTCTTCAGCGCCTTCACTGCCCATGAAGTCGCCCGCGCTGAACAGGTCAATGCCGGTGACTTTGAGTTTGGTCGATGTCAGCGAGCCGGTGTAGCGGCCAATGCCAAACTGCGCCAGGTGGTTGGCAGCCACTTTGGCTTGCTCAAACAGCGGGGCCACCAGGCCGTAGGCAATACCGCGATGCGCCGCGCATTCACCCACGCTGTAAATACGTGCGTCGGTGATGGTCTGCATCGTGTCATTGACCACAATGCCTTTGTTGCAGTGCAGGCGCATCGACTCGGCCAGGGCGGTGTTGGGGCGAATGCCGACCGCCATCACGACCAAGTCGGTGGCCAGCTCCGTGCCGTCTTTGAACTTGATGGCCTTAACGCGCGGTCGCGCGTTGATTCCTTCTTCGCGTCCGTCCGGGCCGCCGACAAGCTCTTGCGTCTGCGCGCCCATCAAAAACTTCAACCCACGGTCTTCGAGTGACTTTTGCAGCAGCTTGCCCGCCACGCTGTCGAGCTGGCGCTCCATCAGCGTGGGCATGACGTGAACAACCGACACATTCATGCCGCGCAGCATCAGGCCGTTGGCAGCCTCCAGGCCCAGCAGGCCACCGCCAATGACCACGGCGTTTTTGTATTTGATGGACGCGTCAATCATCGCGTTGGTGTCGGCAATGTCACGGTAGGCAATCACGCCGTCTAGGTCTTTGCCGGGGATGGGCAAGATGATCGGGTTGGAGCCGGTACACAGCAGCAGGCGGTCGTATTCGACTTCCGTTCCGTCATCAGCACGCACGATGCGCTTGACGCGGTCAACCTCAATGACTTTTTTGCCCGCATGCAGGGTGATGTGGTTGTCTTTGTACCAGTCCCAGCTGTTCAAGACGATTTCGTCCAGCGTCTGCTCACCGGCCAAAACGGGGCTGAGCAAAATGCGGTTGTAGTTGGGGTGCGGTTCTGCACCAAAAACGGTGATGTCGTACAAGTCTGGTGCAACTTTCAAAAGCTCCTCAATGGTGCGCACCCCCGCCATGCCATTGCCAACCATCACCAGACTTGATTTTTTCATCTCGCTACTCCAGACGCGTTGCCGTTCAATTGATATGCACACAAGCACCACAAACGGATTTGCGGAGACTTGGGTCGCACACGACGTTGCATGCTGGAAGCCGCAGTCCGGGACTGCGGTCGGGCGCTTCGTTACGCCCGAGATGGGTTAAGCAATAGTTGTGCCATTGATCCTAAAACAAGCAGTTCGTACCCGCCAACAGGGTACATGTCGGGTTGAAACCCGACCTACGGCTGCTCCGACATGACCCAGGCCGTGTTTGATATTCAGGCACGTAGGTCGGGCTTTAGCCCGACTTGCTTGTGGTTACCTTAAAAATCCCAAGCTAAAAACCTGGGGTCGCAGTTTTTCGGTCAATACTTGGTAAGCCTGCTCAAAAGGGGCAAAGTTCACCGGCGCGGTGTCGCCACTGGTGTTGCGGGCTTTCAAAGCATTGCGAATTTGGTACCAGCCCACGTCCGGGCGATTGAGTTTGTATTCGTCGCGCACGGTGCGCACATCGGTGTGGAAAAAGTAGGCTTGCCACAGGGTGCGGCCCGTGTCCAACACCGCCTGCGCCTCGGGTGACAGAGTTTTGTCCACTAGGTACTGCACCATAAAGTCAGACTCAAACCTGTCAGGCGCAGCCACTTCGGCTTCGGTGAAGGGGATGAAGTGGTTGACAAGTGACCACGTTTTGCCATTCCATTCGAGATCGTTGGCACCGGCGGTGCAGTTCTTCCCATGGAACAACATCCAAATTAGGGAGTCAGATTTAAACTCATGTGAGAGTGGCAAAGTGGGCTGCAGGAATTGGTCATTGTGATTGATCCATGTATGTTTCACTAAATGCCGTACGGCGAACACCACTGCTGATTGATCCAAGTTTTCAGATGTCACAAAGTACCCACGTCCGCTGCCATATCCAGACGAAAAAATCATTGTTTTCTGAGCTGCATTTTGTAAATCATTGCCCGCGCAATTCATCCACGCAATTGCTCCATCCGCCCATTTCGTACCGCGTAAATCCTTTGTCGCCGTAGCCGGAGTAATTGCATTTTTTAAAGGTACGGCATCAACAGAGTTTGTTGTGGGCCTGCAAACCCAATCAGCCAGCAAACTTTCATTTGGCGTGTTGTAAAAGGTTTTCTCACCTATGGGGTGACCATTTTTACTAAGCACCTCCACGCTGATTTCAGTAACCAGCGGTTTTGATTTTGATTTTTGATTTGTAGCCCACACCAAAAATCCTATTGGAAAATCTCCATTAAGCCCATCAAAAGCTTGGCTGTGAACTACAAATCCACTTAAATACTTTGCATTCCATTGTTGACGGAATACCTCAAGAGTTGGAGCATTGACGTACTTCAATGTGCTGAACATAGCCAATGTTGCCGTAGGAATTTCGTGAGCAATACGCACTACAAATTGGGTGAATAGTTCGTTGCTTGCTTTACCGTATTGACTCATCCCAGTTGCAGCAAATCTCGTTTTTGCAACACCAGTTTTATTACCTGCAAGCTCTGCTGTTGACGTATTGCCTGTATTTGTCGCCTCCGCATACGGCGGATTAATCAACACCAATATCTTCTTCCCCGCCACAATCGCATCGCGCAGCGCTTGCGGCACTTTGTTACTCAGGCTGTAGTCAATGCGCCCGTCGTCGGCGATGTCGTCATTCAATTCAACGGCGTAAGCATCGACGACGACAGCCACTTGGTGAACGTCATCAGCCTGAC
>JANMIH010000460.1:0-2284 GCA_031375685.1 Polaromonas sp.
ACACCCTGAACACGATTGCCGAAGTGACCAAGCCAGGCGTGGTGGTACTGAGCCAGTTTGCCGCCAAAGTCGAAGCCAAATCGGCCGCATTGGCCAGCAAAATCGCCGGTGACAAAGCCGCAACTGTCACCGTCAAGCGCACATCGGCATTTGCAAAGGGCCGCGCCGCCAAGGCCGCGTAACTCAGTACACGCAAACGATCGGGCTTTTTCAGGCCCGATCAATAAGTGCAGCATGGCCAAAGGACCTGGCCACGCTACAAATCCGCCAACACCCGAATATGCGCCTCCACACTGCGCGCCAGCGCATGCAGGTTGTAGCCCCCTTCAAGTGACGAGACAATACGGCCTTTGGCGTGCCGCTTGGCCACGTCTTTGATGCGACTGGTGATCCAGGCGTAGTCTTGCTCGACCAAGCCCATTTGCCCCAAATCATCGTCCCGATGCGCGTCAAACCCGGCGCTGATGAAGATCATTTGGGGTTTAAAGGCCTCCAGCCTTGGAATCCAGTGGGTCTCGATCAGGTCGCGCACATCCATGCCCTTGGTGTAGGCTGGCAAAGGCAGGTTCAGCATGTTGCTGGCTGGGTGGTCTGTGCCGCTGTGAGGGTAAAACGGATGCTGAAAAATTCCGACCATCAGCACGCGGTTGTCACCCTGCAAAATGTCTTCGGTCCCGTTGCCGTGGTGGACGTCAAAGTCAACCACCGCCACACGTTTTAAACCGTGGCGCTCCAGCGCGTAGCGCGCGGCAATCGCCATGTTGTTGAAAAAGCAAAAGCCCATGGCTTTGTCATGACAGGCATGGTGTCCGGGCGGGCGCACAGCACAAAAGGCGTTTTCCATCTCGCCTGCCATCACTGCGTCCGTTGCGGCCAGCGCCGCCCCGGCTGCCCGCATGGCGGCGTCCCAAGTGTGAACATTCATCGTGGTGTCTGGGTCAATCTGCGCATGGCTGGGCCCGCCAGCCTTCATGTCTTCAGCCAGTTGTACACCCAGCCCACGGATACCAGCAATCATCATGCGGTCATGCGCCAGCTCAATGTCGCCGATGGGCGCAATCGGCGCTTCGCGGCAGTCGAGTGCGTCTTTCACACCTGTTGCCAGCAGCCAGTCTTCAATCGCATCCAGGCGCTCGGGGCATTCCGGGTGGCCCTGGCCCATCTCGTGTTTCCAGCAATCCTTGTGGGTGAAATAACCAGTGGCGTTCATTGCGTAAATATTTTGAGTTAACGTATCTAAATGCAAGTCAAAGAAAAACTTAAAACTCTCATAAATCAGCTTAACACGGTCATTGTGGGCAAGCCTGCGCAGGTGCAAGACTGTGTGGCGTGCCTGCTGGCTGGCGGCCATTTGCTGATTGAAGACGTGCCCGGTGTTGGCAAAACCACGCTCGCGCATGCCCTGTCGCGCTCGTTTGGTCTGCAATTTTCACGTGTGCAGTTCACGGCCGATTTGATGCCCAGTGATTTGTCGGGCGTGTCGATTTATGAACGGCAAAAAGAGAGTTTTGTGTTTCATCCCGGGCCACTGTTTGCCCAGGTGCTGCTGGCCGACGAAATCAATCGCGCCAGCCCCAAGACCCAAAGTGCGCTGCTGGAGGCGATGGAAGAAAAGCAGGTCACGATTGAAGGCGCCACCCGTCCATTGCCCGTGCCGTTTTTTGTGATTGCCACACAAAACCCACACGACCAGCTGGGCACGTATGCCCTGCCTGAATCGCAACTGGACCGCTTTCACATGCGCCTGTCGCTGGGCTACCCAGACCGCGCTGCTGAGCGTGAGTTACTGCGCGGAGCGGACAGGCGCGACATGGTCGAGAACCTGCAAGCCGTGCTAACCCCGCACGAACTGCTGGCGTTGCAGCAGCAAGTCAATCAGGTGCATGCCGCCGAGCCGCTGCTGAACTACCTGCAAGACCTGATGGCGGCCACACGCTCTGGCCGCTGGTTTTTACAGGGCTTGAGCCCCCGTGCAGGCATTGCCGTGATGCGCGCCGCCAAAGCCCAGGCTTTCTTAAACCACCGCGACTACGTGGCGCCCGACGATATTGCCGCCGTGTTGCCGCAAACCGCTGCGCACCGGCTGATACCCGTCAGCGACGCAGGCCGGGGTGCGCTGGAGCAGGTGCGCGCCATGCTGGCGGCTGTGCCACTTCCTTGACGATTGCTTGATGTTTCCCCGGCCAGTGGCTTATCTTCAAAACCGCTTTCACAAGTGGTTTGAAAATCGCCTGCCCTTGAGCGACCACGTCACGCTGACGCAGCGTACCGTGTACATCTTGCC
>JANMIH010000405.1:0-4253 GCA_031375685.1 Polaromonas sp.
GTCCCGCAAGCCAGTCATTTACGCACACGATGTTGCCAGCGGCAAACGCCGGTTACTGGCTAATTTTCGCGGCTCCAACAGTGCGCCCGCATGGTCACCAGATGGCCGGCAAATCGTAGCAACGCTGAGCCGTGATGGTGGCTCCCAGCTTTACGCCATGGATGCCAACGGCGGTGAACCACGCCGGCTGACGCAATCGTCCAGCATTGATACCGAGCCAGCTTTTTCGCCAGACGGCAGAAGCATTTATTTTGTCAGCGACCGCGGTGGCGCACCGCAAATTTACCGCATGGCTGCTTCTGGTGGCAACGTTGAACGTGTCACATTTACAGGTAGCTACAACATATCGCCCACGATCAGCCCGGATGGCAAATACATGGCTTACATTTCCCGCGTCGGGGGGGCTTTCAAGCTGCACGTGATGGAACTGGCCGGCGGTACTGCCAACCAGATCACCGATACCAGCGCCGATGAAAGCCCGAGTTTCGCACCCAACAGCCGTTTGATTGTTTACGCCACCCAGCAACAAGGACGTGAAGCCTTGATGACCACGACGCTGGACGGGAAAATCAAGGCACGACTGGCTGGAGCCAGTGGTGACATTCGCGAGCCCGACTGGAGTCCGTTTTCACGTTGATGACGACTTGGATCAACGTCTAAACCTTACAGGCCTGCCGCCGTTAACAGTTCATAGTCCTTTTTCATTGATCAATTTTTAACAGGGGGTTATTCATGAAACGCCATATTTTTTCAAGTGCTTGCGCGGTTGTTCTTTCAGTGATGCTGGCCGCTTGCGGCTCAAACGTCAAACTCGACGAAGTGCCCGTCGAGAGCCGCACCGCGACACCTGTCACCGCCCAGTCAGACACCAGTGGTGCCACCCGTTCGTCGGGTGTCGCGCCGGTTGAAATCATGGCCAACAATTCCAGTGTGGCTGGCCCTGCAGGCATCGCAAAAATCATTTACTTTGATTACGACAGCTTTACCCTCAAGCCAGAGTTTCAGGGGGCGGTTGAAGCGCATGCAAAATACATGGCTGCCAACAAGTCTCGAAAGATGGCGATCGAAGGACATACCGATGAACGGGGTGGGCGTGAGTACAACCTGGCTTTGGGTCAAAAGCGTGCTGAGGCAGTGCGCCGCGCACTGGGTTTGCTGGGTGTGACTGACGCCCAGGTAGAGGCGGTCAGTTTTGGCAAGGAAAAACCTGCTGTCACAGGCTCTGACGAAGCGTCGCTGGCCAAGAACCGTCGTGCAGAGTTAAGCTACCGCTAATCGAATCAACAGCTACTGACTATGAATCCATCAAGAACCCTTCGCTCTGTATTCGTCACTGCTGTATTTGGACTGCTGTCCGTCAATGCACATGCGCTGTTTGACGATGATGAAGCGCGCAAAGCGATTCTGGATTTGCGTCAAAAAGTTGATTTGCAGCAACAGAGAAACGTCGAAGAGCTTAAAAAAGCCAACGAAGACAACGCCCAGTTGCGCCGAAGTATTCTGGATTTGTCCAATCAGCTCGAAGTGTTGCGCGCCGAGATCGCCAAGATGCGTGGCCAGGACGAGCAGCTGGCGCGTGACGTTGCTGAGGTTCAGCGCAGGCAAAAAGACATCACCCAGGGCGTTGATGAAAGACTGCGCAAGTTTGAACCGTCAAAAGTGACGGTTGATGGCAAGGAGTTTGTGGCCAGCCCGGCCGAGATGCGTGACTTTGATGCGTCACTGGCTACTTTGCGCAGAGGCGAGTTTGCCCCTGCACAGACCGCATTTTTGGACTTCATCAAACGCTACCCTGACAGTGGTTACCGGCCATCCGCCCTGTTCTGGCTGGGTAATGCGCAATATGCATTGAAGGCCTACCGTGAAGCAGTGATCAACTTCAAATCGGTGATCACCATTGCGCCGGACCATGTGCGCTCACCAGAGGCTGCGTTGTCGATTGCCAGCTGCCAGGTCGAGCTGAAAGACACAAGATCAGCCCGTAAAACGCTGGAGGACCTGATCAAGGTCTACCCGCAGTCCGAAGCGGCGTCGGTTGCCAAGGACCGTTTGACCAAGCTCAAGTAGTCCCTCTAACTCAGCTGTCATGCCTATAAAATCCGGGCATGGACATTTCAACACTCAAGGTTCTGACCACGCAGGTTTTGTGGGCCGCCTTCATCATCTCCGCCCTGTTTGGTGCAATTGCACAGCGTACCCACTTTTGCACCATGGGGGCCGTCAGCGACATCGTCAACATGAGTGACTGGACCCGCATGCGCATGTGGGGCATGGCGGTTGGCGTGGCCATGATTGGTTTTTATGCGCTGGCCGCTGCCGGGCTGATTGACCCCAGCAAAACACTTTATGCGTCCAGCCGTTTTATCTGGCTGTCGGCGCTTGTTGGCGGTCTGATGTTTGGCTTTGGCATGGTGCTGGCATCAGGTTGCGGCAGCAAAACGCTGGTTCGTATTGGTGGCGGTAATCTTAAATCTGTGGTGGTTTTTGTGGTCATGGGCGTGGCGGCCTTTGCCACGCTCAAAGGCATCACCGCTGTAGTGCGCGTTGCCACAGTTGACAAGGTGGCCATTGATTTCACCAGCAATGCTGCCTTACCCAATTGGCTCGGCAGCGCCATGGGCATGAGCAGCACCAGCGCCGGGCTGATATTGGCATTGGTCATCGGGCTCGGGCTCATCGTTTGGGCGCTGCTGGGCCGTGATTTTGTCCGGTTTGACAATTTGCTGGCGGGCTTTGGTCTGGGTGCGGTGATTGTGGCTATGTGGTGGATCAGCGGGCACTTGGGCTATACCGCTGAGCACCCTGAGACGTTACAGGAAGCTTTTTTGACTACCAATTCCGGGCGCGCTGAAGCTTTGAGTTTTGTCTCTCCCGTGGCCTACACCATTGACTGGGTCATGTTTTTCAGTGACAAGGCCAAGGTGTTGACCCTTGGCATTGTGTCGGTGTTTGGCGTGGTGGCTGGCTCTGCGATTTACGCCATTGCCAGCCGCAGCTTTCGCTGGGAAGGTTTTGCAGGCGCCGAAGACACCGCCAACCACTTGGTGGGTGCGGTGCTGATGGGCGTGGGTGGTGTCGCTGCCATGGGCTGCACGGTGGGGCAGGGCTTGTCTGGCTTGTCGACTCTGAGCGCTACCAGTTTTGTAGCGGTAGCAGCTATTGTGGCGGGCGCTGTGGTCGCACTGAAATATCAGGTGTGGCGGTTGGAGCAAAGCATCTAGTGACAGACTCGCCCGATTTAGAGCGGCGCTTTGGCGGCCTGGCCCGGCTTTATGGTGCAGAGGGTGCAGCAAGGATTCGTTCGACCCACGTTGTTGTGGTCGGTCTTGGCGGCGTCGGCTCTTGGGCTGCTGAAGCGTTGGCGCGCAGTGGTGTGGCGCGTTTGACGCTGATTGACCTGGACCACATTGCCGAGTCCAACATCAACCGCCAGATTCATGCCTTGGGCAGCACCTTGGGCCAGTCCAAGGTTCAGGCCATGCGAGAGCGTATTGCTGACATCAATGCCGATTGCCAGGTCAATGGCATCGAAGCGTTTGTCGATGCCGCTAACTGGCCGGGCATTGCCGGGTTTGATTTGAATCACGACGTTTCAGTGCTCGATGCCTGTGACCAGGTCAAAGCCAAAACGGCCATGGCGGCCTGGGCACTTCAGCACAATGCCAACTTCATCACGGTGGGTGCAGCCGGTGGCAAGCGCCTGGCGCATAAGGTCGATATTGATGATCTGGCACTCACCACGCATGACCCCTTGCTCGCACAACTGCGTTACCGCTTGCGCAAAGAGCATGGCGCGGCGCGGCAGGGCAAGATGGGTGTGACCTGCGTTTTCAGCCGTGAGTCTGTCTTGCAACCCATCACCCCTGTTGAGACGCCTCAAACTGACAACAACTTGAGTTGCCACGGCTACGGCTCTGTCGTCAGCGTGACGGCAACCTTCGGCATTTGCGCGGCGGGTTGGTTGCTGGACAAAATTGCCGGTCAGGCTTTTCCAAAGACCTCAAAAATCAAGCTATAATTTGAGGCTTAGCTGCTTGCAACGGCAGTGCAAACATGGGACCTTAGCTCAGTTGGTAGAGCAGCGGACTTTTAATCCGTTTGTCGTGGGTTCGACCCCCGCAGGTCCCACCAAAATTTTAAAAGCGCCTGATGAAACATCAGGCGCTTTTTTGGTTTTTAGACCGCAGTTTTTGTTCAGCCCGAATACCCTAGCCTGGGCAGGTCAAGCTGTGCTTGCTGCGCCACCCGAATGC
>JANMIH010000517.1:0-4414 GCA_031375685.1 Polaromonas sp.
GCCGACATTTCTGCGCGGCCACCGAGTTCATCAATGAACAACTGGTCAAGCCACGGTTCATTGATGAACTCGGTGGCCGCGCAGAAATGTCGGCGTTTATGACGAAGGCTGGCTTTGGCTACAAGATGTCGGCTGAAAAAGCCTATTCGACCGACAGCAACATGTTGGGCGCCACGCACGAAGCCAAAGACCTTGAATTGCTGAGCAGTGGCATGAAAATCGTCAATCCCATCATGGGCGTCGCTTTCTGGAAGGACGAGGTCGAACTCAAACGCGAAGAAGTGACGGTGCGATTTGAAGAAGGTCAGCCTGTTGCGTTGAACGGCAAGCGCTTTGACAGTTTGGTGGATTTGATTTTGGCAGCCAACGTCATTGGCGGCCGCCATGGCTTGGGCATGAGCGACCAGATTGAAAACCGCATCATCGAAGCCAAAAGCCGCGGGATCTATGAAGCGCCGGGCCTTGCCCTGCTTTTTATTGCCTACGAACGTTTGGTCACAGGCATCCACAACGAAGACACGATAGAGCAGTACCGCGACAACGGTCGCAAACTGGGCCGCTTGCTGTACCAGGGCCGTTGGTTTGACAGCCAGGCCATCATGCTGCGTGAGACCGCCCAGCGTTGGGTGGCCAGCGCCATCACCGGTGAAGTGACGCTCGAATTACGGCGCGGCAACGACTATTCGATTTTGAACACCGAGTCACAAAACCTGACCTATAAGCCCGAGCGGCTGAGCATGGAAAAGGTCGAAGACGCGCCGTTCAGCCCGCTGGACAGGATTGGCCAGTTAACCATGCGCAACCTGGACATTGTCGATACGCGGGACAAGTTGGCGGTGTATGCGAAGGCTGGGTTGTTGTCGCTGGCAAACGCCGGCGATTTGGTCAAACTGACCATGGATACAAGCAAGTAACCAGGACATACCGAACGTCGCTTGGTGTTGATGAACTGGCGATTGGCGTCTCAGATAACCAAGTTAGCAGAAGACGTCACATTTGCGGCTTGTTAATCCAGTTGGTGATGTCGTCAATGGCCTGCTGCTCCATGCCGACAAAGCCGTGGAAGCCGCGTGGCTGACAGGGGTCGCCACTCGGTGGGCCGCCACCTTCGACCAGCCACAACTTTTTAATCGGCGCGCTGCGTAAATCTGCCAGCAAGCCTGCAACGCCGCTGGCCTGGGTTTCTTTGCAGCCATCGTTTTTGTGATGGTAGATCAGCGTCGGGACTTTGATGGTGTCAATTGCCTGATCCGTCAAAACACCACTGCGCAATTTCAATCGATCAGCGCCATAACCAGACGTCAGCACAATGCCTGCAACGTCTTTGCCTTGATCCAGCATGGCTGCGGCTGCGGCTGATATCGTGCCACGGCTTGTTCCCACCAGCCACAGCGGTTGCTTGCTGACGGCCCTGATTGCCATCGCTACGGCCAGCACGTCTTGCGCATGATCGCCAGACATTCGCGCTTGTTGTGACAGAACGCGCATGTCGGTTGACAAGCCAAGGACTGCCACATTAAAACCTTTGGCGGCAAACAGGTCGCGCGTGCGCACCAGAAAATTATCTGACCTGGGCTCTTTGCCATCAAACCCCATGCCGCCAGCCCCACCGGATATCAGCAGCAAGGTCGCCTGTGCGCCGTCGCGCGGCATCCACCAGTAGCTGGTGCTGACACCGCTGCGTGCCAGAGGAATAGTTACCAGCTGGTCTGCTGCCCACAGGCTGGTTGTACAAAGGCTCAAGACCCAACTGAGCAGCAGCTGGAAGGCGGTTTTCATGGTGTTCACTCCGCAGGCTTGATGAAAGACATGGTCAATTGGCGTATTTTCTGACCTTTAACCGTATCGAGTTGCGCAGTGCTCACCAGATGCGAGGCAATCTCAGCCAGCGGTACCAGCACGAAAGCACGCTGCCACATGCGAGGGTGAGGTACGGTTAAGTGGGCTGAATCAATGCGCCCATCGCCATACAGCAACAAGTCCAGGTCCAGTGTGCGGGGAGCGTTGATATGCGGCCTTGCGCGCCCTGCAGCCGACTCTATCTGCTGCAAATGTTGTAGCAATGTCGGCGCGGGCAAGCTGGTTTCAATTTCAACCACCGCGTTGATGTAATCACTGCCTGGTGCGTGGCAGGGCAAGGTTTCAAGCGGCTCTGTCTGGTACAGGCTGGAGGTTTTCTTGACCGCCGAAAGCGGTATGGCGTTGATGGCAACAACCGCCTGCTGGACAGCAGCAGTTGCATCGCCTAAATTTGCACCCATCGCAATGTAGGCCGTGACCATGGTGACTTACGCTTCTGGTGCTGCGCCGCCTTCACCCCGATTGGCTGGCTTGCGACGACGGCGACGTTTTTTGGCGGGTGCAAACTCGCCTTGCGCCGGATTGGTGTCCGGGGGTGAGTCTTCTGTCGGCGCAAATCGCACATCAGTAGCTGGTGCATCTACTTTCTTGACCCGCACGCGCGGATGCTGGGGCTTTTGCAGTTGCGCCAGGCGCTGGGTTTCAATCATGTCGTGGCGTACATCGTCATAGGCGGTCGAGAACTTTTCCCACCACTCGGCGAGCTCCATGTCAATCTCGCCGGTCTGCGCACGCAAGCGCAAGAAGTCAAAACCTGCGCGAAAACGCGGCTGCTCCAGCATTGAATAGGGCGACGAGCCAACACGCTTGTCAAAGCGGATTTGCATGGCCCAGATTTCGCGCATGTCGCCGCCCAGCTTGCCGCGACCCGACACGTCGCCAATCTTGGCATTAAAGGCATCGTCAATGGCGTCGTGCAGCGCTGGCAGCGTGTGCTCACCACGCCCCATGCGCTGCTGCCAGCCGTCACGCACATCCGCCCACAAAATGCACGCCAATAAAAAGCTGGGCGCTACCGGCTTGCCTTCGCCCACGCGGCGGTCGGTGTCTTGCAAGGCCAAATTTAAAAAGGGCTGGTGCGCGTTGCTGACCACCACATCCAGCAACGGGTAAATGCCCGTCAGACCCAGTGTTTTGAGCTGCTCAATGCTGGCCAGCGCGTGACCGGTTTGCAGCAGCTTGAGCATCTCGTCGAACAGGCGCGACTGCGGCACGTCCAGCAGGAGCTTGACACTGTTTTTCAAAGGTTGCACGGTCTTGTCTTCGAACGTGAAACCCAGTGCGTTCAGCTTGGCGGCAAAGCGCACGGCACGGATGATACGCACCGGGTCTTCACGGTAGCGCACGGCCGCGTTGCCAATCATGCGGATGATTTTTTTCTTCGCGTCCTTGATGCCGTTGTGATAGTCCACCACCATCTGGGTTTCAGGGTCGTAGTACATGGCGTTGATGCTGAAGTCACGCCGCGCGGCGTCTTCTTCCATCGGGCCCCAGACGTTGTCACGCAGCACGCGGCCAGAGCTGTCAACGGCATGTGTCATGCCAGCGAGCTCGCTCTTGCTGGTGCGCTCGTTGCCGCCCACCTGTTCGGCCTGACTGCTGTCAAGGTAGGCGCGAAAGGTCGAGACTTCAATCACCTCATGTTCACGGCCCCGACCATAAATGACGTGAACAATGCGAAAGCGCCGGCCAATGATGAAGGCGCGGCGAAACAGCCGTTTGACCTCTTCAGGTGTGGCGTCAGTGGCGACATCAAAGTCTTTGGGTTTCAACCCGACCAGTAAATCGCGTACGGCACCGCCGACGATATAGGCCTGAAAGCCTGCATCCTTGAGGGTCAGAACCACATCCATGGCGCGCTCGTCCACCAGCTTGGGGTTGATGCCGTGGTCTTGAACAGGAATATCGTGACGGGTGCCGAACGGGGATTTTTTGACGGCTTTGGCGGTGGATGCCGCGTCAGATTTGCCGAACAGTTTGTCGATGAATTTTTTAATCATGAAGTCAGAAATTTCAGGAGTCCACATGCCACCGGGCTGGCGGACTCAACCGAAAAAAGGTTAAAACAGGTCAAGTATGCGCCATCCGCGCTCGGTGGCCAGTTGGCGAAGGCGCTCGTCGGGATTGGTGGCGACCGGGTGTGTGGCCCTGTCAAGCAGCGGCAGGTCGTTCATGGAGTCGCTGTAAAAAGTGGTTTCAACGTCCTGCCAGCCCAGGTTGCGCGTGGCCAGCCAGGCTTCAACCCGAGTCACTTTGCCTTCCCTGAACGACGGCGTGCCCAAAATGTCGCCCGTGAATTCACCCTGCGCATTGCGCGCCAGGTCAATCGCAATCAGCTCCTGCACACCAAAAGCAGTCGCAATCGGTCGCGTCACAAATTCATTGGTGGCGGTGACGATGATCACCTGATCGCCTGCCTGTTGGTGGCCTTGAACCAGGTCCAGCGCTGGTTTTTGTATGCCTTTTAGCACTTTTGAGTCCATAAAACGGGCGTGGGCAGCTACTGATTCAATAGCACCTTTGTCGCGAATTGCCTGGGTGGCAAAACGCACAT